>JBILXQ010000045.1:0-10802 GCA_044378375.1 Planctomycetota bacterium | reverse complement strand
TGCGGTTGAACTCCAAGCAGCTCGTACCGTCGATGTAGAGGTACTCCACATCGATGGTGTCGGTGGCGGAGGTGTTCGTCACCGTCAGGAAGGTCTCGTCACCACGAGCGTTGTCGAAGACCGGGAAGATCAACAGGCTGCCGGGTTGGTCGCATTCGGCCATAGCCGGGACGGATGCGCAGACCAAGGCCAGCGCTGCATAGAGACTTGATTTCATGGGTAGACAATCTTCAGTAAGAATCTTGGCCTTGCGCGGGAGTACGGCTCGCACGGGGCCTGGAAAGAGGCGCAGGGGCCAGCCGTCGGTGCGGGGGATCCCGCCGAAGCCCTGCGTCCTGTATGTGCGGCATGGTAGGGGAGCGGATCTGGTGGCGACATACGCCGCTGTGCGGCTTCTGCGGGCGGATTTTCGCCTCCATCCACGCCCACGAGCGCGTAGCCTCGTGGTGTACGCATGAAACGAACTGGATCCTTCGTAGCCGTGGTGTGCGCGCTTGCGCTGACAGGCCCCCGCGCACGGGTTGAGGCGAGCCCTTGCTGGCAAGAGACGACGCCCGCGGCGCAGGCCGTGGACGATGGCGCTGTGGCCGAGCTTGATGGTGTGCGCATCACGCCTGAGATGTATGCCTCGTGGTTGTTGCGCACGCATGGCGAGCGCTTGGCCAAGATCTTTGGTTCCGAGCAAGTCGCGGTGGAGCGCGCTGCGCGTCGCGCCGGTGTGGAATTGGCGGCCGCCGAGTTGGACGCTCATGTGCAAGAGGTCTTCGAGGACCGTGTCAAGCACGCTTTCCATGGCGATGTGGAGGCGTGGCGCGCTGAATTGCTTCGCACGGGGCGCACCGAAGCCGGTGCTCGTCGTCAGCGCGAGACGGAAGCGCGGCCGTTTCTGCTGGCGGGCAAGATGGCCAGCGTTGGTCGTGTGGTGCCGGAGCACAAGGTCGTACGCGAATGGCAGCGGATGTACGGCAAGTTGGGGCGTCGCTACGACTTGTTGATGACCTTCACCAAGGCCGAGGTGCTGTCGCCAGCGCAGCGCGGTCCTGAGGCGACGGAGGCGGCGCGTGCTGCGGCGTGGGCGCAGGCCAAAGCACGCGCCGAAGCAGTGCGTGCTCGTCTGGTTGCAGGTGAGGACTTCGGCAAGGTTGCGCGCGAAGTCAGCGAGGATCCCGACACCAAGGATGGTCGCGGCCGTCCATCCGAGTTCCGCGATGAAGGTTGGCCGAAGGGCTTCCACGAAGAGCTCGCGAAGTTGGCGGTGGGTGAGATCTCTCCGCCGCTGCAGGGCAAGGGTGGTTGGTGGATCGTCAAGATCCTTGAGGTGCGTGCCACTCCGCTGGAGTCCGTGCGCGGCGAGCTGGTGTCGATGCTTGAGGCAAAGGGCCCCGAACCCGATGAAGTCGGGGCCATCCTAGAGCCCATCCACACGCAGACGAAGGTCGAACTCTTGCCTGCGCTGTGGCGTAGTCCCGGTGGCGGTGAGCTCGGTGGCGTGGATGAACCTGTGATGTTGGTCGATGGCGAACCTGTCTCGAGAGCGAGCTACGCTCGCTACTTGCTGTATTGGCAAGGAGAGACGGCGTTGTCGCGCTACATCGAGGACTTTGCGGTCGAGCGGCGTGCGCAAGCTGCAGGAGTCGTGGTGTCCGAGGCTGAAGTCCGCGAGCGTGTCAAAGAACATGTCGACACGATGATCGATGAAGGCTTCAAGCGCCAACGGGAGGGGTGGTTGGAGTTCTTGCGTCGTGCAGGGCGCACCGAGGAGTCGTTCTGTGCCTCTTTGGCGGAACGCTGGCGCATCGACTTGCTGGCCGAGAAGCTGATGCAGCAAGAGCGCGTCATCGATGAGCGCATGCTGCGCGAGCGCTACCGAGCCGAGTTTGGCGAAGATGGTGAGCGCTTGGAGACCGCTTGGATCGTGAAGACCATTCAAGGCGAAGCACCGGCTGCGGATGCGACGCGTGAGGTCTGGGAAGCCGCGCTGGCCAAGGCCTCTGAGATCGCACGCGCTGCGCTGGCGGCGGAGTTAGAGCGTGTGCGCCAGCCCGAGGATTTTGCGCGAGTTGCGCGCGAAGTCAGTGATGACGCGCCGACCAAGGCCAACGGTGGTCGTCGCCAAGGCCGCTTCCGTGTGGACGCGTTCCCCGAGGCGATTGCTACGGCGGTCACCGGTCTGCAAATGGGACAATCGACGCCGCCGATCTTGTACGGCCGCGCCTGGGTGTCGTTCCAGCTCGTGGAACGCAGGCGAGTGCCTTACGAGGACGCCAAGTCCGAGCTGGAGTTCGAGCTCAAGCACCAGCGGCCTGTTTTGCCGGATATTGGCAACTACCGCAACTCGCTCGCACGCCAGGTCAAAGCAGAGATCCTGCCCGGCATGGCGCGCTAGAGCCGCCTCACTCCGCCAAAAGCGCTGCGATCGTGCCGGGCTGCAAGTTCTTCGGGCTGTCGTGCCAGCGCACCCGGCCTTCGCGGTCCAGCAACACCATGTCAGGTTTACTTGCCATGAAGCTGACAGCGCTGCGCAACCCGTGGTCATAGACCACCGGGAAGTCGAAACGCTTCTTGGGGACATCGGCGCGGGCTACATCCAAAGGCTCGACGATGGCGCCGCTCTTCTTGTCTTGTTGCGGCACCAGCACACCCACGAAACGGACTTTGCCTTCCAGATGCTTGGCCCAAGCCGCCACCGTGTCGCGCTGGGCATCACAGAAGCTGCACTGCGTCGAAAAGAAGTACAGCGCTACGACTTCTCCGAGCAACATCTCCAGCGGCATGGGCGTGCCTTGCACCCAGTCTTGCGATGCGAAGGGCTGCGCTGGTTTGCCGAGCGCCATGGTGTAGGCCTTGGTGCGTTGCAGGAACTTGGTCCGCTCCGCATCCTGCGTGGGCCAAGTACGCAAGTACAAGTCTAGGTCGGCGATGGCGCCAGCAGTGTCGAGGCGATGACGCCGCGTTTCGCTGCGCTTTTCCAGCGCGCGGCGACCCCATTCTTGATCGCTCAAATAGGTGCGAATCACTTCGCTGTACTCAAGTTCCGCAGCAGCCAAGTCATTGGCGTACAGCTTGGTGTTCCCGCGCAAGTACCACGCGCGCGCCGCAAAGGCCTTGTCCTGACGCGCCAAGACTGCATCGAGATGACGTAGTGCAGTGCTGAAGGCCTCTTGTGCCGCAGCGTTCGAGCGCCCATGGTCACGCCGTTGGAAGCCGACGTTGATCCACGAGTTCGCAGCCTCTACTTGCGCCTCTGCTGCACGAGAGGCTTGCGGATGGCTGTTCGCGAACGCCTCGAACTTTTCGGCGGCCGCAGCATGGTCGCCCTTGGTCTTGAGATCCCACGCCACACTCCACTCGGCCTCTAGTTGCTGCGGTGAGCTTGCATCCGCAGCCGAGGCCGCTGTGGACTCCGCATCTTCCAAAGGCGCGGAGCAATCAGTTTCAACACTTGCAGCCGGCAGAGGAGGAGCTGTGACAGGAGGCTGCTGCACTACTTGAGGTGCAGCCGGTTGCTCGCATGCGGATAGCTGCAAACCAGCGAGTATGACGAAGAATCCGGTGGGGTTGCGTAGTCGTGTGTGCATAGAGGTTCCTAGTACCCAAGCATGTCCAACATGCGCGTCACATCGCGCTCAACCAAGATGCGTTCGCGTGTGCGAGCCGGCACAAAGCCCTCGCGCACACCTTGCTCTACGAAGCCAATCAGCGCTTGCCAATAGCCTTCGATGTCCATGAGTCCAACGGGCTTGTCATGGATCTCGAGCTGATTCCAGGTCACGACCTCGCACAGCTCATCAAAGGTTCCAAAGCCACCCGGCAGAGCGAGGAACGCATCCGCGCGTTGCGCCATCAGGATTTTGCGCTCGTGCATCGTCTCGACCATCGAGAGGTGCGTGCACCCAGTGTGCGCCACTTCGCGCTCGACCAGACAGCGCGGGATCACGCCGTACACATGACCACCGTGCTCGAGCACAGCATCCGCGGTCACACCCATCAGGCCGACGTTGCTACCACCGTAGACCAACTCGATGTTGCGGCGCGCCAATTCGATGCCCAACTCGCGTGCTGCGCGGGTGTAGGCGGGGCGTACACCGCTGGACGAACCGCAATAGACGGCCAGAGTTTTCATGCGTGGGACCTCACCTGGAAGTCCTCACTTACCCGTGCCAGCTGTCGGATCTTCCACGAGCAGAGCTTCGATCGTGGCATCCTGCAAGTTGCTGGCATTGTCATGCCAACGCACGCGACCAAGACGATCGATCAAGATCATGTCGGGGATGCGGTTCGCTTGGTAGGCACGCATGGTGACTTGGCCGACGTCGTACATCACGGGCAAGGTGAAGCCCTTGGTAGGCAACCATGCACGCACCATGTCCAAAGTCTGCCCGCGTTGGTCATCGATCACGCCAATGGCGCGCAGATTGCCAGCGTGCCGGCGCAGCAACTCTTGCACTTGCGGGCGAGCCCGTTCGCAGTTGTCGCACCAAGTGGCGAAGAAGTAGAGCAGCACCACTTCGCCTTGCAGTTGCGCCAAGCTCGTGGCTTGACCTTGCACCCAAACAGTCGATTGCAACGCAGGTGCCGGCTTGCCATAGAACGCGGCAAAGCCACGGTGTGTCTGCACGCTGGTCCACTCCTTCTCGTCGAAGGTCTTCGTGCCGCGGCCCCACGTCTTCAAATAGAAGTCGAGGTCGGCGATAGCCGCATCGGTCTTCAACAGATGCCGGCGCACGAACGAACGCCGCTCGATGGACTTCTGCGCGTATTTCGCGTCGTTCGGCCAACCCTCATAGGACAGCGTGTACTCACGCTCTGCGGCGCTCAAGTCACCGGCGAACAGCTGCACCGAACCACGCATGTACTGTGCGCGTGAGGCCACTGGCGACTTCTTGTTGGCCAGCACGAGATCGAAGCGCTGCAGCGCCACTTGGAATGCGGCCAACGACTCCGGCGTGTTGAAGCCCGCCTTCATCTTGGAACGGCCGTGGGAGAACTGACACACGCCCGCCTCGACGAGCGCTTCTTGGCCGCGCGGCGAGTCCGGCATCTTGGCGGCGATGGCATCGAACAACTTGCGCGCGCCTTCGTAGTCGGACTTGCCCTTGAGAGCCATGGCCGCGTTCCAATCCGCATCGGAGTTGGCTGTGGGGGCCTGTTGCACAGGCTCCGGCATGGGCTCCAGCTCGCCAGGCGTGTCGGTGCACTCGGTCTCCAGTGCGGAAGGCGCTGCAGTGACTACTGTGCTGGTCGGTGCCGTTGCTTCAGTGCAGGCAGCCAGTAGAGGGGCAAGGGCGCAGAAGGCGTGTCCGATCAGTAGGGGCATGCGCATGTAGCTTTGAGGGGCAGCTTCGAGGTCTTAGGTGCGCATCAGCCTAGCTTACGACTAGGCTGTATAGGCGCGTTGTTTGGCTCAGAACTCGGCCGAGCGCGCGCTCGAGGCAACTCCTATGCGTTGGATGGCTCTAGCCGCGCTCGCGGCCCTGCTGTGCTCCCTGTCCTGCGGCTCCTCTCAAGCCGGCGGCGATGAGGCTTTCCGCGTGGAGGTGGAGGGCTTCCTCCAGCGCTACAACGAGCGGTGGCGAGAGTTGGCCAACCAAGCGTCCGAGGCGCAATGGCTGTCGAAGACACGCATCGTCGAGGGCGATGACACGAACCAGCAGCGCACACGCGCCGCCGAAGAAGCGCTCGCCGCGTTCACGGGTAGTGCCGACAACATCGCACTCGCACGCGCCTACATGAAGCGCAAGCGTGAACTCCCTGCGCTGGATGTCAAGCAGTTGGAAGCCGTGCTCTTCAATGCCGGCGCGTCGCCGCAAACGGTGCCCGAGTTGGTCAAGCGTCGCATCGAGGTGGAGGCCCGCCTCAACGAGACTCTGGACGGCTACCGCTTTCAGTTGCAAGGTGCCGAGACGACTCCTAACGAGTTGGATGCAGCCTTGCGCAACGAGACGGATCTGCAGCAGCGTCTGGCTGTGTGGGAAGCGTCGAAGGCGGTTGGCGGTGCCTTGAAGGCCGACCTCATTCTGGCGCGTGGCTTGCGCAACGATGTAGTGCGGGCCTTGGGCTACAAGGACTACTTCGCCTACATGGCGGGCGAGTACGGCATGACGACCGCGCAACTGTCAGCCAAAGTTGACCAGATTCAGCGCGAGTTGCGGCCGCTGTTTGTCGAGCTGCACACCTGGGCGCGTCATGAGCTGGCTCGCCGTCATGGACAGCCGGTGCCGGACTTGATCCCTGCGCATTGGTTGCCCAACCGCTGGGGCCAAGACTGGTCTTCGCTGGTGGAGGTGCAGGGCTACGATCTGGATACCCACCTCGCCGAGCGCGAGCCCAAGTGGGTGGTCGAGCAGGCCGAGCGCTTCTATGTGTCACTTGGATTTGACGCTCTGCCCGCGAGCTTCTGGGAGCGCTCCTCCCTGTATGCGTTGCCTGCGAACTCACCTTTCAAGAAGAACACGCATGCCTCGGCCTGGCATGTCGACTATGACCAAGATGTGCGCTGTTTGATGAGCGTGGTGGCGAATGGTGACTGGTATGAGACCACGCATCATGAGTTGGGTCACATCTACTACTACTTGTCCTACTCGCAGCCGGAAGTGCCTCCGGTCTTGCGTGGCGGCGCCAATCGTGCCTTCCACGAAGCGGTGGGGTCCTTGATGGGGCTGGCTGCGATGCAGCCGCGCTTCCTGGAGGCTGTCGGGATTCCTTTGGGGGATGCTCGCCCGGATCCCATGCAGTTGCTGTTGAAGGAGGCCCTCAACTACGTGGTTTTCATCCCGTGGTCTGCGGGCACGATGTTCGAGTTCGAGCGTGACTTGTACGCGGGCGAACTGTCTCCCGATCGCTGGAACCAACGCTGGTGGGAGTTGACCGCCAAGTACCAAGGCATTGCACCGCCCACGCTGCGGCCGGAGACGCTGTGCGATGCGGCCACGAAGACGCACATCGTGGACGATCCGGCCGCGTACTACGACTACGCCTTGAGTTTCGTGTTGCTGTTCCAATTGCACGACCACATCGCGCGTCAAATCCTCAAGCAGGATCCCCGCGACACGAACTACTACGGCAGTCGTGCGGCCGGAGCGTACTTGCGCGGCATCCTCGAGAAGGGGGCGACGAAAGAGTGGCGTGGTGTCCTGCGCGAGGCCACGGGCAGTGACCTGAGCGCGCGCCCGATGCTGGAGTACTTCGAACCCTTGATGGAGTGGCTCAAGCGTCAGAACGCAGGACGCAAGCCCGCTTTGCAGGCTTACTGACCGCGGGCTTCCAGCAAGCGCTGCCGCAGGTCCAGCAACGCTGCATCGTTGGGCGCGAGGCGCAAGGCCACTTCCAGATGGCCTAGCGCGCGCTCGGCCATGTTGGCTTCCATCGCGGCACGCACCGCCAGCATACGGGTGTCGAGATCCTGCGGTCGTGCTTGCAAGGACTCTTCGAACAGCGCCAAGCCCTCGGCATAGCGACCTAGTGCACAGTAGGCACCGGCCAGGTTGTCGCGCGCTTCAGCAAGGTCCGCATCTAAGCGCCGAGCTTCCGCAAAGTCGCGGATGGCTTGCTCCATGTCGCCGCGTTGTGCCGCGCGCAGCCCGTGATGGAAGGCCTCTTGGGCGCGCGCGCTGCGTGCCAGTGCAAGCTGTTCCGAGGCACCGTACCCAGCGCCTCCGTACACCAGCATCATCAACAGCAAGTAGATCGCACCCGCCTTGGTCCAGCGTCCGTGCGTCTTCAGGGTCCAGTGCTGCAGTGCATAGTCGCTACTGCGCACAGCGCGCCAGGTGGCCAAGCCCATGTACGCGACGATGGACGATGTACCCAAGCTAAGCAGGAACGGCATCCATCCGTACAGTCCGCGCACGGCATACATGCTGCCTACGAAAAGCACCGCAAGCAGCGCATCCTCACCTGTGCTTGTTCCGCGCCGTTTGGCTGCACGCGAACGGAACACGAGCCCGAGCGCCCAGGCACCGACGGCGATGCCCATCACGACCCACCAGTTCGGTGCGTTCACATAGGCCGAGCGCACTCCGTCGTAGTAGTGGAACACCGCCACGGCAGCAAGAGTGAAGCCCAAGGCCACCAGCTCGCGGCCTAGTTCCCACTTGCGCAGTGCGCTCTGGGCGTTGCTCTTGGCTTTCGTCAGCCAAGCCGGCCAGCCAAAGCCCACGCGCAGAGCTCCGTTAGGACAACTGGACACACAGTCCATGCACTTCATGCAACCCGCGTCGACCACCGTGCCGTAGTCGCGCACTTCGGCATGGACCTTCACGTTGCTAGTGCACACAGCCGTGCAGTGCCCGCAACCATTACATGCAGAGTTGACACGAATGCGCCAAGGCGCCAACTGATCCGCGATGCCGAACAAGCCTGCGTATGGGCACGCGCTGGTGCAGAACCCTTTGGAGCCGAGCAGCAGCACCGCCAGTCCACCGCATACGACAAAGGTCAACAGCGCCACCGGCCAATCAGGGAAGGTCTTCCAAAAGTCCGTGGTCGTGAGATGCACCTCTTTGGGTGCTAGGCCACCTTCGATCACAAGACGCACCGCAGCTGGAGCCACGAACATGTAGACCGCAGCCAGCCACGGTACGGCGGCGAGCGGACCTACATCGAGTTCCTTCGGGTTCCAACCTACACGGCGCAACAGCCAGCGCGCGCCGTCTTGGAGCGCCACGATGTGGCAGGCCCAACCACAGAACCAGCGGCCGAGCAGCAACGTCGAACCGATGGTGAGTGCAAAGAAGATGGCGCCAGCGTTCAGCAGTCCCTCGCGGGTGAACTCCATCGACTCGCTGGGTTCGAGCGGCGATAGTGTGGTGCCTGTCGACATCCAGTGCGCCACATGCAGCGCGATCAACGCATGCACTGCCAACAGCACCAACGCGCGCCAGCGACCAACTTTGGACGCGCGCACGCGCACACCAGGACTCGGTAGGATCTTCGGTGCGTCGGCAGTCACGGGCATGATCCTAGCCCCTGCCGCGTGGCTTGCGCTATGCAGCGCGCTAGACTTGCGGCCTAGATGCGCTGCTTGCACTCCACCCGCCCTGTGTGCTGTTACGGTCTGCGCCTGCTGAGCTTGGCGCTGGTGTGCTTGTTGGCCGCGCCGGGCCTCAGCGCGCAAACGCTGCTGAAAGGCAAGGTGTTGCGCCCTGCTGTGGCCGAGGGCGAGGCCGCGCAGCGCGAACATCTGACCGTGGTGGCGCGTGGCGAAGGCGGTGCCGAGGCTGCGCGTGCGACTGTAGACGACAGTGGCGCCTTCACCCTGGCGCTGCCCAGCGACGCCCATCGCGCTGTGTTGGATGTGGAGGCGCGCTTCTTGCGCCTCGAAGAAGGCGTGCGTTGGCGACATGGGGAACCTACCGAAGGCTTGAGTCTGCTCTGTGTAGAAGCAGGCGAGTTGGTGGTGCGTTTTTCCAGCTCGGGTGTGGGGCTGCCACGCTTGCCTGATTTGGTGGGTGCTCGCTTGCGCTTGTTGGGTCTGCCTTCGAGTGGTTCAGGCTTTGGCCTGGAGCGAGTCGCTCGTATCGAAGCCGGCAGCAGTCAAGATCCACGGCCTGTGGCGCGGTTTGGCGGCCTGACACCTGCGCAGGTGTATGAGTTCGAAGCAGCCATCGCGCCCTGGATCCCGTTCCGCGCCGACTCGCTTGAGATCCAGGTGGGCGTGTCCAAAACAGTGGACATGTCCCTCTTTCTGGGGGCCTCTGTGCGCGGGCGAGTGGTCGACGAGCGCGGCGTGCCCATGGCTGGAGCCCGCATCGACGCCTTCTCCACTGGCTTGCGCGACTTGATCTTGGACTTGCCAGGTGCCGATCGTCCCTCAGGCAAGGACGGCACATACGAGATCTCGGGTGTGCCTGAGGGCATGCTGCGCTTGGCTCCAGCGCTGGATGGGTACCTAGGGGTCGCCCGCGATGTCGCAGCCGTCGAGCCCGGTCGTGTCTACGAGGGTGTGGACTTGCTGGTGCGGGATGGCAAGGTCCTCTTGGCGCGTGTGTCGCTTCCCGATGGCACACCAGCACCCCAAGCTGTCGTGCGTTGGCGTCAGGCGGGTGCGTGGGGCGTAGAGCTGGAATCGGAACGAGCGTTGGCCACAGATGCTCAAGGCTTGGTGCGTATCACGGGATTGGTGGATCGTCCAGTTTCCTTGACGGTCGAGTATGCACGCGAGGACTTGCGTGACGGCCAAGCGCGCCGTGTGGTGTATAAGGCCGCGCTGCGTGCGACTCCGCAAGCAGAAGAGCTAGCCTTGCGCCTTGCGCCGACCTGGTCGGTGCGCGGGCATGTGGTGGATGACACTGGGCGTCTCGTCCAGCGCTTTACCGTGGCTTGGACGCGCGGTGATTTGGATCCGGCCTTGGTTCAGGAATCGGATGTGCGTACCAAGCAAGTGCGCAGCGCCGAAGGCAACTTTGAGATTGAAGGCTTGGAAGAAGGTCCGTGGCGCGTCTGGGTGCTCACGCGCACCTTGCGCGGCAGCGAAGCTCCGCGGGTCGAGTTGCCGGCGTACGCTGGCACGATGTTGGTCAAGCTGGAGCGTCGCGCCAAAGTGGGCGGTCTAGTGCGCGATGCGCAAGGCGCGCCCGCCGGCGGTGTGTTGGTCGTGGCGCGTTGGAGTGAGCCTCATGTGCTCGGGGCTGCGGCCTTCGAGGTCACAGAGAGCGTGCGTACTTCGCCCGAAGGTAAGTTCGAGTTCGATGCCTGTGGCCCCGGGCGTGTCACGCTGGAGGCCGCCGCTACTCCAACCGCGCAAGCGCGCACTACGGTGGATACCACCGTGGGCGGCACGCATGTGGACCTTGAGTTGCGCC
>JBILXQ010000406.1:0-3077 GCA_044378375.1 Planctomycetota bacterium | reverse complement strand
CCTCGTCGCAATGGCGCGTCCGCACCTCGCCGACCCGTACTTGGCCCTGCATGCGGCTGCCGAGGTAGGCAAACATGACATGCCTTGGCCCAAGCAATACCTAGCCGCCAAACCGCGGCCCAAGGCTGGCGAGCCGGATTGACCGGATGGGGGTAGACTTGGACCAGAGCTAACACCATGACCCCCTTGTCCGTCACTTCGCTGGCGCGCTACGCGCTCCCGACACTACTCGCCCTGCCTGCCGCAGCCCAGTCGCGTCCACAGCTTGTGTATTGGGACACGCTCGACAGTCAAGGAAACTTGACGGGCGGCCAGGTGATGCTCGATGTGCCGGATAGGGATGCTGTCTATCCGCGCATCCCTGCCGCGGTCGAGTCCTTTCAGCAGCATCTGCTGCCTCCCGATCCAAACAAGCGCCTCGACCTCGTCTTTGTCGGCGATGGCTACCAAGCGGCCCAGCTCGGCAGCTACACCACGCATGTGGCCAACATCGTGGCTAGCTTCTTCGCGATCGAGCCGTACCTCACCTACCGCGAGTACTTTTCCGTACACCGCGTCGATGTCATCAGCGCGGACCCAGGCGTGGACAACGACCCAGTCCAAGGCATCGCGCGCAACACCGCACTCAACATGGGCTACTGGTGCAGCGGCATCGAGCGCCTGCTGTGCGTGGATGTGGGGCTGGCCTATTCGTACGCAGCGAACGCACCTCAAGCGAACCTTGTGGCAGCCATCGCCAACAGCACCAAGTACGGCGGCGCAGGCTACGCGACGAATGACTTGGCTACAGGTGCGGGCAGCAACACCGAGTCGATCGGCATCATGCAGCACGAATTCGGTCATGCCTTGGGCAACTTGGCTGACGAGTACGACTACGGCGGCCCAGCCACATGGACTGGCGGCGAAGTTTCGATGGTCAACGCGTCGATCTACCCTTCGGCCCAAATGAATACGCTGCAGACCAAGTGGCATCGCTGGCTGGGCGTCAATCTGCCTGCCTTCGATGGTTTGGTGTCCACCTACCAAGGCGCGAACTACAGCCTCAACGGAATCTATCGTCCAACGAACAACTCGATGATGCGCTCGCTGGGGCGGCCCTTCAATCTGCCCTCGGCCGAGGCCTTGATCGCGGAGATCTATCGCTTCACCGACCCGGTCGACTCGCATTCGCCGACGGGCACGACCTACAACGGCACAGAGACCCTCTTTGTTGTGCCGATGACCAAAGTCGGTACGCAGCCGCTGCAAGTGCAGTGGCTGTTGAATGGTGTGGCGATCCCGGGCGCCACAGGCAACACGCTGAACTTGGCGACGCTGGGCTTGACGGCTTGCACTTCGCTCATCGCGGCGCGTGTGGTGGATCCGACCACGATGGTGCGCGACGAAGGCTTACGTCAAGGACTTTTGACACAGACCATCAACTGGCTGGTGGTCGCCACCCAGAACCCGATCACGACCTACTGCATCGCCGCGCCGAACTCTGTGGGCCCGGGCGCGACTATCTCGGCTGCCGGCAGCACCAGCATCGCCCTGAGCAACTTGCAGCTGACCGTAACCGGCTTGCCGCCGTCCTCGGCGGGCTTGTACTTCCACGGCTCGAGCGCGGGACAGACGCCCTTTGGCAACGGCTGGCGTTGCGTGGGAGGCACGATCGTGCGCTTGCCGACCATGAACGCCAACTTGTTTGGTGACGCGACGCTGAACTTCAACCCTGCCAGCGCGCCCGCGGGCGTGGTGGTGCCGGGCGCGCTGCGCCGCTTCCAGTACTGGTACCGCAACCCGGCTGGCGGCGGCGCAGGCTTCAACTTGTCGAACGCCCTCTCGGTACAGTTCTGCCCCTGAGCAGCACCGCGCCTGCTTCATGGCTTTGCGCAGCGTCGACAATCCGCCGAATCCTTGGCACGGCGCGCATGTGGAATGGATCGACGCGCCGCCGCCGGCGCAGCTCAAGGTGTATGAGGAGGATGCCAAGAGCCTCATCACCGAGCACGACTCGCCCGACATCGGCTTTCGCTTCGGCGCGAACCCGTATCGCGGCTGCCAGCACGCCTGCGCGTACTGCTACGCGCGGCCGACGCATGAGTACTTGGACTTCGGCGCGGGTACTGATTTTGACACCAAGATCGTCGTCAAGACGAACGCGGCCGAGGTGCTGGCGCTGGAATTGGCGCCCAAACGCTCGGGCCAGCACCCTCTCGAGGGCCAACCGCTGGTCCTGTCGGGCAACACGGATTGCTACCAACCGCTCGAAGCGCACTACCAACTGACGCGTCGTTGCCTTGAGGTATGCCGCGCGCGTGGTGTGGGTGTCGCCATCATCACGAAGAGCGCTCTAGTACGCCGCGATATCGATCTCTTGGCGCGCATCGCGCGCGAAGGCGGCGCCATGGTCAACATCACGGTCCCCTTCCTCGACCCACGCACGGCGCGCGCTATCGAGCCGTGGGCCCCGACACCTAAGACGCGCTTTGAGGCGATGCGCGCTTTGTCCGAGGCCGGCGTGGAGGTCGGCGTGTCCTGCGCGCCGCTGATCCCGGGTCTGAACGAAAGCGACCTGCCACAGATTCTGGAGCAAGCGCACGCTCATGGCGCACGGCGCGCCTTCATGACCCTGCTGCGCCTGCCGACCAGCGTGTTGCCGGTGTTCCGCGAACGCATGGCAGCCGCATTCCCCGAGCGCATCCAGAAGATCGAGCATGCGATCCAAGAGATGCGCGGTGGTGCGTGGAACGACGCACAGTTTGGCGCGCGCATGCGCGGCACAGGACCGCGCTGGGAGATGACGCGAGCCCTGTTCGAGCTCACCTGCCGAAGGTTGGGGCTCAATGACGGCGAGGGACGCTTAGGCCAGCCCGGTGAGGGCCGCCCGGCTCGGAACCAGCAAAGGGAGTTGTTCTGAGGAGCGCGCGGCCATCACCAGCGGTGGTAGGCCGGGTGATCTTCCTTGACCGCCACGAAGGTGCCGCGGCAGGTGGCGGTGATCTTGCCGCCGGCCTCTAGCTCGGCCTCCACCACGGCACGGTCGGCGCTCGATTCGACTACGCGCGCGCGCAGCAGCACAGGGCCCTGAGTCGGGG
>JBILXQ010000407.1:0-3077 GCA_044378375.1 Planctomycetota bacterium | reverse complement strand
AAGTTCGAGTTCGATGCCTGTGGCCCCGGGCGTGTCACGCTGGAGGCCGCCGCTACTCCAACCGCGCAAGCGCGCACTACGGTGGATACCACCGTGGGCGGCACGCATGTGGACCTTGAGTTGCGCCTCACCCCTTGACCTGAAACGGCGCAAGTCCAGCGGGCTCAAGGCACGCGCGTAGCTTTGGTCTCGTAGCCACCACGCAGCAGGATCAATGTGTCCTCGCGCAAGCTCCAGCGCGCCTCCGGGTCACTCGTGCAGCCAAATACACCATTCGCCAGCGGCACCAACACGGTGCTGCGTCCGGCGGCTACTTGGACCAGCTGCGTTTCGTCCGCCTGCAGTTCGATCAAGCGTCCGGCCTGCATCCACTGGCCTGCGTAGGCCTTGGCCGTGGCGTGTACGTATGTGGCCGGCGTCAAATCAGCTTGACGCATGTTCTGCACTGCAAGTCCCAGCGGCCGTGACAGCGTCTCCAATGGTTCGTCCCAACGCACGGCTTCCACGATCACAACCGCCTTGGACAAGGACCAATACGACAAGTCTACTTGACGCACGCCGCGCTCGGAAGCCATGCGGTAGCGCTTGAGGCCCATGACCTTGCTCTGTGCCAAGCCATAGCCGCAGTGGGTGGAGTTGCCGTCAAGTAAACTGGACGGTGTCATGTAGCGCCGCGTCGAGGGTTCTTGCAGTAGTCGCCGCTCTAGCAGAGCCTTCATCCAGCACGCCAGCGCCTCCGGTGAGGCTGCCAGTTCGACGCTGGATTGCTCAGGCAGCCGTTCCGGCAATTCGACCGCCCCAACAGCCTCCGCAGTCGTGGCCGCACGCACGCCCACCAACTCCAAGGGAGCCAACAGCCGCTCGCGGATGAGATCGTGATGGTTGGCCTTTCCGGCCCACTCGCACGCGCGTGCGACCAAGGCCCAACCAGCATCGTCCGCATCGTGACGCGTGCCCAGGGGCGCATCCGGCGTGAAAGTCCGCAGCCACGCAGCATCCGTGCCGGCTGCAGCGCTGGCTCGTAGCATTTCGTCGCTTCGTGGCAGGCACGCCACGCCGGCCAGTGCCGCGGCTAGGGTGGTTGCCCCCAGTTGCGGCGCCATGTCGGACCACGGCAGATCGGGCCACTGCTCGCGCAGCGGCTTTTCCAAGGACAGCGCACTCGCATCGGCCATTTGCAACGCCAAGACCGCGGTGAAGGAATGCGACAACGCGCCCAACGCTACGAACTCTGTGGCTCGGCCGGCAGGCGTGCCTGCAGCGCAACTGGTCAGCACCTTGCCTTCGTACGCAATCCAGACGCGCAATTCGGCATCGGCATCGCGCGCTCGCGCCGCGTCGAGCACGCTTTGTACCGCTGCAGGCATGGCCTCGGCGGGCAGCAGCTCCGCCTTAGGAGCGGCCGCTGCTTGGATCGAGGCGCAGGCGATTAGGAAGGTCAGCATGGAATTCGCGTTTGCTTGTGACGCGCAGCTCCGCGCGCACGTCTCTAAGGATGCCATGAGAGATTGCGCGACGCACTACAGAGGGCTGCAGGTGGCTTGGGCTTGGTTCCTGACTGGGGCGGTAGCCCTCGGGGCGCAAGCCCGGCAGGCACCTGATCCTGCGCAATCGCCCAAGTCCGTGGACGAACTCCAACGGATGGTGAAGACCGGGCGGCCAGAGGCGCGCGCGTGGGCGGTGCGTCAAGCGGCGTTGCGTCAGGATGCGGAAGGGGATGCGCTGGTGCTGCGGGCCTTGCAGGACCAGCATGCGCAGGTGGGAGATGAGGCCTTGCTGGCGGTGGCTGCGACCACCGGTGGGCGTGTGTTGGCTGCGCTCGAGCCACTGGTGCGTGCGTCGGATGCATCCGTGCGTGCTCGCGTAGCGGAAGCACTGGGGCGTAGCGAGCACCCAGTGCGGCAGGCGTGGTTAGGTCATTTGGTGCGCGACCGTGATCCAGAGGTAGTGCGCTGTGCACTCTCGGCTCTGTTGCGCCGCGTGGAGGCCGGTCGCGGTCCCGAGGATCGCTCCACGTGGGTGTCGTGGGCGTGTCCAGCGGCCGAGGGCCGTGATCCCGTGTTGGCCGCACTCGGGCAGCGCATCCTGCATCGCTTGGATCCGTTGCAAGCTCAGGACATTGCACGCCGCGCGCTCGCAGCCCGTGATCCACAGCTGCGCGCTGCCAGTTGTTCGGCGCTGCAAAGCGCGACACAAGTGGTGGCACTCGAGTTAGCGCGGCCGCTGCTGGAGGATCCCGAAGCGGCGGTGCGCATGGCTGCCATTGCTACGCTTGGCACTCTGCGCCACCGCAGTGCGTTGACGGCGATGGCCGAGCGTCTAGAGCGTGAGGCACAGCCGCGCTTGCGTCATCGCTTGCGAGTCGAGTTGGCACGCACCTTGGGTGTGGATGCGGAATTCGACACAGCAGCTTGGTTGTCACGCGCACGCGAATGGCGCGGAGACCTCAGTACCAGCGGCGGCCAAACGGATGTGCGACCGCACACGCAGGCTCACTTCTCAGGGCTACCGTTGGTTTCGGACCGCATCGCCTTCTTAGTGGATCTCTCGGGCTCCATGTGGAGCGCCAAAGTAGGCGCGCACACGCGCAAAGAGCTGGTGGATCGCGCGCTGGCTGCAGCCTTGGAATCACTGCCGCGCGGAGCCACCGTGCAGCTTGTGCCTTACACGGGGACTCCCATCCCGTGGGAGGCGCGGGCTGTGCGTGCAGATGCCGCCAAGTTGCGCCAAGCCTTGGATTGGTTTGCCAAGCGACATGACAACGGCCCAGGGGACTTTTTGGAGGCGTTCGAGCACGTGCTAGCCGATCCAGAGATCGATTCCGTATGCGTGCTCACGGATGGTGTGCCCACTGGTGGCGAGCGGCATGACTTGGGATTGATCTTTGATCGCTTGCTGGACCGCAATGCTCCGCGCCAGCTGGCCGTGGATGCGCTCTTGGTGGATTGTCCCAAGGGGCTGACCGCACGCTGGGAGGCTTTTTGCGCCCGCACGGGCGGAGTAGTCCGGCGGGTACGCGTGGAGGACCTGCTGCCGCAAGCTCCAAACAAGTGAGCGCAGTAACACTCAACGCAACC
>JBILXQ010000044.1:0-10846 GCA_044378375.1 Planctomycetota bacterium | reverse complement strand
TCTTGGCGCGCATGGGTTTGACGGCCGCTGATTTGCAGTGCGGGCCCCAGCCCCCCGGCGATGCGGACGCGCGCCAAGCGTTGAAAGACGCGGGCGCCAAGCCCTCGGGCCTGCACAACAATTGCTCAGGCAAGCACGCCGGGTTCTTAGCCTTGGCGTTGCACTTGGGCGTGCCCAAGGAGCGCTATTTGGATCCGCATTGCGAGGCGCAGCTGTTGGTGCGCGATGCCATGCTGGACATGAGCGGCGTGGAGGCCGAGGACTTGTCGGTGGCGGTGGATGGTTGCAGCGCACCGACCTTTCGGTTGCCGTTGACGGGCTTGGCGACCGCCTTTGCGCGTGTGGCGAATCCCGCGCGTTTACCTGCCGCGCGGCGCGCAGCTTGCGAGCGCATGTTGGGGGCGGTGGCGTCCCATCCCGAGTTGATCGCGGGCAAGCGCAAGCGCATTTGCACCGACTTGGTGCGCGTCTCCAACGGTCGGCTGTTTCCGAAGATTGGTGGCGAAGCTGTGTATGGATTGGGCGTGCGCGGCAAGGACCTTGCGTTGGCGCTCAAGATCGATGATGGCAACAATCGCGCTTTGCATGCGTTGCTGTTGGCCTTGCTTGAACGCTTCGAGCTGGCGACGCCGGATGAGCTGGCGCGGTTGGAGCCGTGGCGCGAACAGACGCTGAAAAACTGGGCTGGATTGCCGATCGGCCACACGGAAGTCGTGCTGTGATGCAACGCGCAGGGCCTGCCTTGCCGCATAACGCCCACAAAGGGCAAGCCGGTCGCGTGGCCCTGCTGGTGGGTAGTCGTTGGATGCGTGGAGCAGCGACACTGGCTTGTCGCGCTGCTGCGCGAGGCGGCGCAGGTTTGGTGGTGCATCTGGCGCGCGATGACGAAACAGCCAGTCAAGTATTTTTGACGGTGCCCGAGTGTGTGGTGCTCGACTGTTCCGAGCGCGTGGACTACAACGTGGCCAGCGCGTTGGCTCAGCGTGCGCCGCATGCATTGGTCGCGGGTTGTGGCTTGTCTGCGGATGCCTTCACGCAACGCATGGTCGAGGCCAGCCTGAGCTTTGACGGGCCGTTGGTGCTCGATGCAGATGCGTTGAATGTGCTCGCGGGTCGCAGCGAGTGCTTGCGCGCGCGTCGCGCGCCGACGGTGCTGACGCCGCACCCGCTGGAGGCCGAGCGGCTGTTGGGTGCGGCTGTGGGTGCCAGCGACGCCGCGCGTCTCGCCGCTGCGCAGGAGTTGGCGCGGCGCACCGGCACGTTGGTCGTGCTCAAGGGAGCCGGCACACTGGTCGTGGAAGGCACGCGGACGTGGCGTTGCCAGCACGGCACACCCGCTATGGCCAAGGCCGGGATGGGGGACGTGCTCGCGGGGGTGCTCGGGGCTTGCTTGGCGCGCACGGTCAGCTATCCCGTCGTCGGTTGGGATGCGTACGCAGCCGCATGCAGCGCCGTCGAGCGCCATGCGCTGGCCGGCCAGTTGGCCGAGCGCGACCTTTCACCGAACGGCGTGCTGGCTAGCGATCTGACGGAACGCTTGCCGGCTGCCGAACGCCACCCGTAGAACCACAGCAGGTGCTCGGACTACACTCCTGTTGCACCACACGGAGACCGTCGCGCCTATGGACACAGCTGCCCAAAATCTGCCCTCGCATCTGCACCCGACTTTACCGCCGGATGCAGTCGGGACCTTGGACGATGGCATTGGCTTCGTGGCCCTTGTGGATCGCATGCAGACGGACCCTGCTCTGAAGGTCGTCAATGCTGCGCGCATCTCGTACGACAAGCAGAAGACGAGCTTCGATGAGAAGGATGGCAAGTTGTGCCAGTTCTTGTGGGAGCACGGGCACACCTCGCCCTACCGGCACTCGTTCTTCACCTTCCACTGGAAGGCGCCGCTGTTCGTGTTCCGCCAGGCGTTCAAGTACCAGGTCGGCTCCGGCTGGCGTAAGTACGAGGTCAACGGCGAGCCCGTGTCGTTGCAGGTCTTCGATGTGCTCTTCGACACGGACAAAGGCTGCAGCTGGAACGAGGTGTCGGGCCGTTATGTGCAGTGGGGGCATGAGTACTACATCCCCAAGGTCATGCGCGCGAATCCGCCGCACGGCAACAAGCAAAGTTCGCAGCCGTTGCCCGCGAGCTTTGATCACGAACGCGAGCGCAGCTTGATGCGCGCCGAGTGCGAAGAGGCCTTCCGCTTGTACGAGTCGCGCATCCAGCGCGGTGTGGCCAAAGAGATCGCGCGCATGTGCCTGCCGCAGAATGTCTACACGCAAGCGTATTGGACCGTCAGCTTGCAGGGCATCTTGCACTTCTTGGATCAACGGCTCGAGCCGGATGCCCAGTACGAGATCCGTCGCTATGCCGAGGCGGTGCGCGCCTTGGTGGCCCCCGAGCTGGAACGTGTGGGCCTGATGCGCCCGGGTGCCGGTGCATGAAGCGTGCGCTTGGTGTGGTGCTGGTGGCGATGCTGGCGGGGTCGGCATTGCTAACGCATGCCCAAGAACAAGCCCCCGATGCACGCGCCAAGCTGGCGCAGGTATTGGCCGAACAGAAGGTGTCCAGTAATTTTGACGCCGGCTGGGTGGCCATCCCGTGCGATGTGGTTGTGCGTGGAGACTTGCTCGAGTACCTGCTCGTGAACGAGCGCGGGGCCGCTCACGAGAGCTTGCTGGGCACCACTGTGGTGCCGAGCGTGTTGAACACGGCTTTGCTGGCTCTGGGCTTGTCGCCGGGCACGAATGCCCGCTGGGTGGCCAAACAAGGTGCGGACGCTGCTCCCGGTGCCTTTGAAGTCTTGCCGCCCGAGGGCGATGGCCTGTACCTGCATGTGGCTTGGAGGCGGGGGGAGGAAGTGCACTTCCACCGCTTGGAAGACCTGGTGCTTGACCGCAGCACGGGGGCCGCGATGCGCCGCCAGAAGTTCGTCTACCTTGGCTCGCGGATGGTCACGGTGCGCGCCGAAGAAGCGCCGGTCTATGCCGCCGATGTCGAGGGCAACTTGGTCAATGTCAGCTTTTTCGAAGCAGGTCACACGGTGCTGACGACCTCGGCTCCCGAGTGCGTACGCCAGACAGTGTGGCTCCCGAATGGCTGGTTGCTGCCTCAGACCGGCCAAGCCGTGCAGCTGATTTTTGCGCGCAATCGCTTGTCAAGTCTACCTGACGAGCTCTTGACGCAGATCCCCGACTTGGGGCCTCTGCCTGCGGAACGGTGAGGTGGCCCCGTGAGCGCGCGCCAGCAGCTGGAAGCCAAGGTGCAGCGCTACGCATTGTGGGCAACAGTCGCTGATGGTTGCGCGGCCCTGCTGGCCGGCGTGGGAGCGGTCATGTGCGCGCAGGCCGCAATGTTGTTGGATTCGCAACCTGCTTCGGCCAGCTTGCGGCTCGTCGTTGGTGCCGCAGGCGCTCTGGCTATGTGGCTGGAACGAGTGGAAAAACGACAGAGCTTTGCACGGCGTTTGGATGCGCGCTGTGGCTGTCAAGGCGCTTTGACAGCGACGCTCGACGCGCCCGCCGGCCGCATGGCTGAAGCATTGGCTGCGCAGGTCTTGCCCCAGCTTGCGCCGCGTGCGGTCTGGCGTGTGGTGGCCAGCGCCTTGCCTCTGGCCCTAGTGCTGGTCTGTGTCAGCGGCATTGGTTGGCTGGCTGCTTACGAGGCACGCGCAGGCCAAGGAGCGGGGCCGAATCCGGAGGGCCGCACGCAGGCCGGTCTGCCGGGCGCCAACGCGGCGCGCGAGCTGCAAGCCCTGCGCGCAGCCGCAGGTGAACTCCGTCAAGCTGCCTTGACAGCCTCGTCCGCCTCATCGGCTGCCGCACGCACAGCGCTCGCCCAGGCTGCACTCGCCGCCGAGCGTTTGGCGTCTGCTTTGGAACAGGCTGATCCTGCACAGGCGGCGGCCGCACGCGCGGATGTCCGCACCGCTTTGGATGCCGCTGCGCTCGAGCTGGCCACGGAGGAGAGTCTGGGGCAGCCCCTTGCCAAGACCCTCGAACGCGCGCGCCAGACCTTCGGCTTGGAAAGACCGAGCACTTCAGGCTCCTCCGCTTCGGGCCCCTCAGCTTCAGGCTCGAACACCGGAGTTGCGGGCGAATCAGCATCGACTTCCAGCGCTGTTGGCTCCGGCACTCTGGCATCGCGCGGCGCGGACGGCACAATCTCTACCCCTCTCAACGCAGCAGGTCCCCCCATCGTGCCCGTGCCGCCGGAGTTCCTCCCGCGTCAGGACGCCGAATGGATCGCCCGTTGGTTGGAACGCGTCCGCTCCCCGTAAGTACTCCGAGACTCCTCCTGATGAAGCACAAGACCTCTGCGCCCGAAGCCACTCCGCGTACCGGTGTGTGGCTAGTGGGCGCGCGTGGCGCCATCTCGACCTGTGTGGTGTACGGCGTGCATGGCTTGCGCGAAGGTCTGTTGGAACCCACGGGCATCGTCACCGAGACGGCTCCCTTCCAAGGTCTGGCGCTGGCGCCTCTCGATGGCTTGGTCTTCGGTGGTCACGATGTGTGCCAGCGCGAACTGTCGCGCGGTGCGCTGGAACTCGTGCGGCAGCACATTCTGGATCCTGACCTCGTCGCCAGTGGAGCCGCGTACGCGCACGCCTATGAGGCCCGCTTGCGGCCTGGTTTGCTGGACCAATGCGATACGGGTTTCGCGGACCTCGATCCACGCACCGTAGCGTTGTCCTCGCAAACACCGCGGGAGCAAATCGCTGCTGTGGTGGCGGATCTCGAGGCGTTCCGGCGTGACAACCAGCTGTCCTCAGTGGTTGTGGTGCACCTTGCCTCCGCGGAAGCGGCACGTGAACCGCGCCCCGAGTGGAACGACCTGGCCGCCTTCGAACGCTCGCTGGACGCTCAGGTGTCGCATCCTGCGAGCGTGCTGTACGCCTATGCCGCGTTCCGTGCCCGCTGCTCGTATGTGAACTTCACGCCGAATCTGGGCTCCTCCATCCCTGCATTGCGTGAGTACGCCCGCCAGCAAGGTTGTGCGCATTGCGGCAACGATGGCAAGACCGGCGAGACGCTGGTCAAGACGGTGCTCGCGCCCATGTTCCGCCAGCGTGCGCTGAGGGTCCTGTCGTGGCAGGGCTACAACATGCTCGGCAATCGCGATGGAGCTGTGCTAGCGGACCCCGCGCACAAGGAGCTCAAGATCCGGCACAAGAGCGACCTGCTGAAGGAGCTGCTGGATGACCAGCGCGTGCACGGGCATGTGGCGATCGACTATGTGCCGTCGCTGGACGATTGGAAGACGGCATTCGACTACATCCACTTTGAGGGGTTCCTCGGGGCCAAGATGAGCCTGCAGTTCACGTGGCAGGGTTCGGACTCGGCCTTGGCGGCCCCGCTGGTGTTGGATTTGGTGCGCTTGGTGGAGTGCGCCCAACGGCACGGCGAAGTGGGGGAACTGGCGGCTACGGCTCCGTTCTTCAAGGCGCCCATTGCCGGCGGCAGTCACGACTTCGCGGCCCAGTTTGCCCAGTTACTGGACTGGGCAGCCCGTCCACGGAGCAACTGAGAGATTTAGTTCCCGTTTTCGGTGCGCCTGCTCCGAAAATCGGCCATCGAGGCAGCTCGCTCGGCGATTTCGCGCAACAATCTCCACTCCTCGAGCGTATCCAAGGTGTAAGAGCGCGCTAGTTCAGGTGCGCTCGACCCCTCGCACGCGCCTTGCCCGCATGGACAGCCCGCTCCTCCCCAATCAGCCCCGTGGCCTTTCTCTGAAGGTGCTCGCGCTTGTGGTGGCGGCCTTGGTCGTCATGACGGGGATGCTGGTGTGTCTGTACTTGGACGCTGCCCTGCCCGGCACCTTGTTGCCGCACAGCGAATTGCAGGCGGCTCCCAAGGTCTGGACGAGCGAGCCCTGGATGGGGGCGACGAGTCAGGTCGCGAGCGAGAGCGGCGAACTGCGCGGCTGATGGAGCGCGAGCAACCGCATCGTCGGCCGCCGCGCATGGAGCGGCCGGCCCTCAAGCTGCAGACCACGACGCTGTGGTACTACCCGTCGCAGCAGTACTCCGATGAGCCGATGGGTACTCCCGGCTATGTCGGTGCCACGCCGGCGTATGTCATTTGGAATCTGCTCCAGCGCTACACGCGCGAGAACGATTTGGTGGTCGACCCGTTTTGCGGCGGGGGCACGACTTTGGATGTCGCGCGCAGCTTGAAGCGCCGCGCGTTGGGGTACGACTTGCAGCCGCAGCGCCCCGACATCTTTCGCGCGGATGCACGCAAGCTGCCCATCGAGGACGCCAAGGTGGACTTCGTGTTCATGGATCCGCCGTATTCGACACACCTCGAGTACAGCGGTGCGGAGGAATGCATCGGCGAGTTGGATGCGTTCGATGGCTCGTACTTTGAGGCGATGGACTTGGTCCTGCGCGAGACGCTGCGCGTGTTACGCGACCGGCGCTACTTCGCGTTGTACGTGTCGGACTCGTACAAGAAGGGCAAGGGCTTTGTGCCGCTGGGCGCGCGCCTGTCGTCGATGTGCGAAGCACTCGGCTGCAAGGCCGTGGATCAAGTGGCCGTGGTGCGCGGCAACCGCAAGTTGGAGAAGCCCAACTTCCATAAGGCCGCCGAGGAAGGGAACTTCTTCCTGCGTGGCTTCAATCACTTGCTGATCTTCAAGAAGGAGCAAGTGGTGAAGCGTGACATGCAAGCGGCGCCGCCGAAGCAGCGCCGCTCGTAAGCGTAGTCACCTCGCAGGTCACTCAGTCGTGCGGCGGACCGTCATGCACGGTGCCATCCGCGTGCGTGTGGCTACCGGGTGAGGCTGGATTCGGCTGCGCGGGCGGCACACCGCCATCCGCGGGCAACATGACACCGCTGCCATCGATGTCCGCAGGTGCGTTCGCTTCGCCGGTGGCAGCTGTCTTGTCCTTCAAGACTTCGGCCTTCTTCTTGCCGAAGTTCGAGCGGCTGTAGCTGGAGATCTGGTACGCCCATCCGGCGAGCTTCTTCTGCAGCGTTTGTGCCTCTGTTTTGACGGCCTCTTCAGCCGTCTCTGCAACGGCGACATCGAAGCGTGCCCAGCTCTTGCCGTCTTGGTCCTTGGTCTTCACCGTTACGGTCAAGCCGTCAAAAGTAGTGAACACCGAGGTCGGGCCAGCGCCCGTCTCGAAGTCCACGCTGGCGAGCGGTGCCACATCCTCGAGGTTGACCCACTCTAGGGCCGAGGCGACTGAACCCGGTGCGGACGGGTAGGTGGGTTCCTTGCCCTCCGGGATGTCCGACAAGGTGTAGTCCGCCACATCCTTGGACGCACGCGTGATGTCAAAGCGCTCACCATCGGGGTGCGCGATGGAGACGGTGGCGACGCGATCGCGCTTGACCTCGACAATCTTCTTGTCAAGCCAGCTTGACGGGTCTTCGTGGAACTCGGCCTTGCCGCGCACCAACCAGCACTGTGCGTCACCGGTGCGACGCACATAGGTCTGGTTCGACTCGAAGGAACCCTTCTGTTCCATCTGCTTGCCGATCACCAACGAGGCCAGCGTGGCCCCCGAGGCGTTCAGCAAGTCCACCTGCACGGCCTTGGAGCCTTCGCTCTTGGGATCCGCTAGGTCGAGTTGCCCGTAGCGCTCGGCATTGGCGGTCTTCTTCTCCAAGAGCTTCATGTCGCGCAGCACCAGCAGGGCCTTGCGCACCGACGAGGTCTCGATGGGGTAGCCACCTTTCTCCGACAACCCCCACGCCTCGCCCGTCTTCTTGAGGGTGTAGCTCTTGTCGTTGCGCTGCACGCGGATCTCCACCACATCGTTGATGCGTTGGATGTCTTGCAGTTCCGGCAAGAGCCCCGAGCCAGCCTCCGTCACCACGGGTGCGGAGCTGCCCGAATCCTTCGAGATGTACATGGCCGCGCCCACGACAACGGCGGCGGTCACAGCGAGTCCAGTCAATGTCTTGGCATTCATTGCGGGATACCTCAGTTGCGACGCGCAGCCGTGCGCGCCTCCATCATGCGCTTCTGACGCACGCGCCAAACCAACAACCCGATCAAGGCCACCAGCAGCGGTACAGCCACGGCGTTCCATAGGACCAGCCGTGTCTTGAGCTTTTGGATGTCCTTCTCGAGGTTGTGCTTCACGTTGCGCAATTCCTTGCGCGTCTTGATGCGCTCCTCGCGGAACTTCTCGATCTCGGCTTCTTGCTCGGGCGACAAGATCAAGGCGCTGTTCGAGTCCTTGTTGGCCTGCAGCTCGGCGATCTTCGTTTCAGCATCCTTGAGCTTGGCTTCCAGGTCTTTTTGCTGGGCACGGAAGCTCGACTCGGCTTCCTTGCGCAACTCGGCCACCAGATCAAAGGGACGAATCGAACGACCGCGCGAACGCAAGCTGATCAGGTCCGTGCTGCCGGCGAGGTTGTCAACTGTGTTGGACACGAAGGTTGCGTTGTCGGCCTGCGGCACGGCCACCTTCTGGCCGAAGAAGTTCTGCACGCGCACCCACAAGCGGTCGGTCAGCACATCCACGTCGGCGACCACCACCACTTGGATGTTGCTGGCCTCACGCAACGACTCGACCGGAGCTTCTTCCGAGCCGTCTTCCTTGGCCGGCCGGCCCTCGGGGAAGGCGCTCTTGGCCGGGCCGCTGATGCGGACGGCGATGGGCAGGGGAGCATTCTCCGATTGGAAGGACTCGAGCAACTCCGGCGGATTAGGCCCGAACTGCAGCTTGCTCTTGGCGACGCGCATCGAAGACTTCGTCGTTTGGATCAGCGGTGTCACCGCGGTGGTGGCGTCGCCCTTCTTGCGCAGCACGCCGGTCGTAGCGAAGTTGATCTGATCAATCTCCGCCGTGGTCAAGTCATCCTTGGCCAGCGTGTCCTTGTCGGCTCGCGCCGACCACCACACTACGTAGTCCACCGGCCCGGTTTGCCACTGCACGCGCAGTGCCAAGTCCTTGTCGGCCGCGACTTCGTCCTTGTTCATCTCCACGCCCCAGCTCGCCAACAAGTCCGTCAGTTCAGAGCCACGCTCGGCCATCATCGCGGCCATCGGGTTGGAGGGATCTTCCGGTACTTGCTGCTCTTCGAACATCGGGTCGACGAAGACCAAGGCCTTGCCACCCTTCATCACATACTGGTCGATCTGCCACTGCGTGCGCTTGGACAAGCCTTGCGGGTGCACCACGACCAACACATCGAGATCCGCATCGAAGGTCTCGCTCGTGGCCGGGAGCATGCGCACATCGAAGCTCTGGCGCAGGTACTCCGTGATGTACCACGGCTCGGCGGCAGCGCGCGGATTGCTGAAGCGCGCCATCGGGTTGCCGTCCATCGGCAACGCAGTGAGCACGCCCACGACCTTCTTCTTGGTGTTGGCCAGGTTGTAGACCAAGCGCGTGAGGTCGTACTCCAAGAACTCCTCGCGGCTGTCCTGGAAGAACTCAATCACCTCGGTGGCATCGGTCGAGTTCGTGCCCACGAGTCCGAAGTACAGCATTTCGCCTGCACCGGAGATCGGGACACCCTTCAAGCCGTAAGCCACGGCTTCGTCCTCGGTGTCCGAGAACGGTTCGGGGTCTTTGACCAGCAGTGTCAAGTTTCCATTACTCTCGGCGGCGTACTCGCCCAAGAGTTCTTGCACGCGCTGGGCGTACGACACCAAGCCCGGCGCTTGTTGCGCGAGACCCTTGGAGAAGTAGAAGCGCAGCGTGACCGGCTCCTTCAAGTCCTTGAGCACATTGCGCGTGCCCTGCGACAGCGTGTACAGGCCGTTCTCCGTCATGTCGATGCGCGCGCCGGATAGCGAGGCGCCCGTAAAGACGTTGAAGGCCAGGAACAGCACGAGGACTACGATGAGTCCGGTGGCGGACATGAGATTCTTCATGGCTGGAGCTCCTTCCTTCTTAGTCGGCCTTCTTGAGGTCCAAGACGATGGCGTTCGCAAGCAGCGAACCACCGATCAACGAGCCAAAGAACGTCAACGCACGCACATCAATGACACCGCTCGTGATGGTGTTCATCTGTGACAAGAAGCTGAACGAGCGCACGGCATCCAGCACGCTGCTGGGCACTGCACCCGCGAGCGGTTCGAGCACTGCCGGCGTTCCCGCCAGCACCAGCACCAAGCCGACCACGAAGGTCAACACGAAGGCGATGACCTGATTCTTGGTCAGCGCAGACAGGAACGAACCCACCGCGAGGTAGCCCCCAGCAAGCAAGAAGCTGCCGATGTAGCTGGCGGCGATGACACCGTTGTCGGGCTGGCCGAGATAGTTGACGGTCAACCACATCGGGAAGGTCAGCACCAGCGCGATGCCCGCGAACATCCACGCCGCGAGGAACTTGCCCAGCACGGTTTGCGCCATCGACACCGGCAAGGTCATCAGCAACTCGATGGTGCCGCTCTTGCGTTCCTCGGCCCACAAGCGCATCGAGATGGCCGGGATGAGGAACAAGTACAGCCACGGGTGGAAGGCGAAAAACGGCTGCAAATCCGCTTGTTCGCGCTCGTAGAAGCCACCGAGATAGAACGGCAGCAACGACATGGCGATCAAGTAGAAGAAGATGAACACATACGCGACGGGAGTCGCGAAGTAGCCGTTGAGTTCGCGCTTGAGGAGGACGAGGGTGGTCTTCACGGTCGTGCCTTTCGCCTCAGGATTGGTTGGTGGCAGAGCCACTGGTGGTGATCTTGCGGAAGACTGTGTCGAGCGGACCGCGCGCGGCCAACTCCTGTGGCGTGCCGTCGAACAGCACTCGCCCGCTGGCGATGATGATCGCGCGCGTGCACACCGCCTCGACTTCTTCGAGGATGTGCGTGGACAACACGATGGCTTTGCCGGGCGCCATCTCTTGGATGAGCGAGCGCACTTCGTGCTTTTGATTCGGGTCTAGAC
>JBILXQ010000405.1:0-3083 GCA_044378375.1 Planctomycetota bacterium | reverse complement strand
AGATCAGTCACACGCTCGGCCACGACGATCGGGGCAGTCCTTGCGATCGGTGCCCCACAGCGGCGCAGGAGCAACCAACTTTTGATCGTCTCGCCCATCTTGCCCGGTGACACTGTCAGCGCGAGCCCGGCCAGATGGATACGGAAAGAGGCTCCCCATGGCAGATGCAGACCGAGCCACGAGAGGTACAGCTGCCAGCGCACGAAGCGCACGAGGTAGTTGAGGAAGCTCAGCCCGCAAGCCGCAAGCAGCAGGCTGGCCGGGATGCGCGCCCAGGCTTGGGCCAGCCCTTCAGCGTCCACCCACAGGACGTACACCGTGTAGATGACCACCGCTGCCGCCAGTCCCAGCAGCAACCCGCGCACCAGCTTTGCAGAGGCTTGTTGGTCGGACTGTGGGGGAGTTGCGCTCATGCAGCGTCGCGGTTGGAGGCACCGCGCAGGCGTGGTACTCTGCCGCGCCCATGAGCTCCTTGTCCACACCTTGGGAGACACCTTGGTTGGTGTTAGCCGCCGTGGCCGCCGTCGTGGCGGCTGGAGCTGCTGTGTACGCAGCGGTGTTGCTGCAGGTGCGCGCCAAAGCGGCCGCACAGCAGTGGGAGCGCTTGGAGGCTTCGCTGGCCGCGCTCACCAAGGCACTGGCGGCCACGCGCGACGAGGCCCGTGAGCTGGATCTGCGGCGCGTCGAGCACGCGCTCTTGGACCTGCGGGACCTTGCGCGGCGCGTGGAAGATCGCGTCATCGTCGCTGACGAAGCGCGTCACAAGGAGCAGCTCTCGCCGTCTACCTTGCAGACGCAAGATGCAGGCTCGCTCGCGGATCGCATCGTCACGCGTCTCTTGGCCTTGGGCTACGATCGCATCACCTTTGTCACGCCTCCAACCGAGCTTGCCTTGGGCACGCAAGGTGATCTTGACGTGGTCGTGGAAGCACGGCGCGACGGCGCCGCGTGCAAGGGACGAGTCCTCGTTCGACACGGCCGCATCCACGACATCCAAATCCAATCTGCCTACGCGGCGTTCCCCTGACACTGCGGTTCCCCACACTCAGCGCTCATGCATCCCATCGCATCCATCGAGAAACTCAAGCAACACGTAGGCACCACAGTCACCTTGCGCGGCTGGCTGGCCGACAAGAGCTCGAAGGGCAAACTGCACTTCCTCAAGCTGCGTGACGGCACGGGCTATGTGCAGGCCGTCGTGTTCAAGGGGGATGTAAGTGCCGAGTTCTTTGATGAGGTAGGCCGCTTGGGCCAAGAGTCGAGCCTCATCTTGCACGGCATGGTCAAGGCCGATGAGCGTGCGCCCGGTGGCGTGGAGATCTCGGTTGTAGGCGGCGAGATCGTGCAGAAGGTCGAGGGCTTCCCGATCACGCCCAAGGAACACGGCCCCGACTTCCTCTTGTCGAACCGCCATCTTTGGCTGCGCAGCCGTCGTCAGTGGGCGATCTTGCGCATCCGCGATTGCGTGGCGAAGGCGATTCGCGACTTCTATGAACAAGAGGGCTTCATTTGCGTCGACTCGCCCATCTTCACGCCGGCTGCATGCGAAGGCACCAGCACGCTCTTCGAAGTGGACTACTTCGATGAAGAGAAAGCGTATTTGACACAGTCGGGCCAGCTGTACGCAGAAGCCTCTGCCATGGCGTTCGGCAAGGTCTACTGCTTTGGTCCGACCTTCCGTGCCGAAAAGAGCAAGACGCGCCGTCACTTGACGGAGTTTTGGATGCTCGAGCCGGAGATCGCGTACGCCAATCTCAATGATGTGATGCAGCACGCCGAAGATCTGCTGTGCTTCGTCGTCCAACGCGTGTTGGAACGGCGTCGCCCGGAGCTTGCTGCGCTGGAGCGCGATCTCTCCAAGCTCGAAGCCATCGTGCCGCCGTTCCCGCGCCTGTCCTATGACGAAGCGCATGCCTTGCTGGAACAGCTAGCTCCTGGCCAACACGAGTACGGCGACGACTTCGGTGCGCCCGATGAGACCATCATCTCGAACCAGTACAACAAGCCGGTGATGGTGCATCGCTATCCGCGCGAGGTGAAGGCCTTCTACATGAAGCGCGATCCCGAAGACGACACGAAGGCCCTGTGTGTCGATGTGCTCGCTCCTGAAGGCATCGGCGAGATCATTGGCGGCAGCCAGCGTGAGGAGGATCTAGAAGTCCTGCGTGGACGCATCGCCGAGCACAAGCTGCCGGAAGAAGCCTTCTCGTGGTACTTGGACTTGCGCCGCTACGGTAGTGTGCCGCACGGCGGCTTTGGCCTCGGGCTTGAGCGCACCGTCGCGTGGATCTGCGGCATCGAGCATGTGCGCGAAGCCAGCCCGTACCCGCGCATGATGTACCGCATCTATCCGTGATGCTACGCGCGGCGGCGTGGGCGGCGTGTGCCGCAGCTCTCGTCGTCTTGCGGCCTGCGCATCTTGATGGTGCGTGGGCCGAGTGTGCGGCGTTGTGGGTGTATGTGTGTGTGGTGGTGGCCTTGCCGGGCATCGCATTGCGGCGCTTGAGCAGCACCGCACCAGCAGAGGATGCTGCCGCGCTGGCTGTGTGGGGCTTTGTGTATGGACTGGTGCTGCACCTCGTCAGCGCGGAAGTGCTCTTGCGCGTAGGCGCGGTCTCTTACACATGGCTCGTGTGTGGAGTCGTAGGGTTGGTGGCTGCGTGGCGCGTGCAGCGCAGTCGTGCAGCGGAAACCGTTGTGTCTCCACCTGCGTCAAGCACGCACGCTCTGTGGTGGTTGGGCTTGGTGGCATTGCTGGTCTTGCGTGCTCACCACCGCGAACCTTCCTTGCGCGCAGCGGACTACGACACGGACTTGTTGTGGCACGCAGGCAATGCAGCCGAGTACTTGCGTGGACCTGTGATGTGGGATCCGCGCGTGGCGGGACTCGCCTTCGAGTACCACACGCATGCGTACGCTCTGCCCGCGGTGGCCGCGCGCACTTTGGGCCTGTCCGTTGCTTCCGTCAGCATGTCGTGGCTTGCGTCGCTGATCCCCGTTCTGGTCGTGCTGGCCACAGCGATGTGGGCGCGACAGCTGGGTGGTTGGAAGGCTGGCCTTGTTGCGGGCCTCGCGTTATTACT
>JBILXQ010000404.1:0-3084 GCA_044378375.1 Planctomycetota bacterium | reverse complement strand
CAGCAGATCGATGTTGCGCTTGATGTCGTCCTTCTTGACCGCGGTCACGAGCAACAAGCTCGACTCACCTGCGCTATCCAACATCTCGAAGTCGACAATGGCGTCATCGATCGTCAGGTGCGGGAATTCGCCTTCCACATCGAACTTCAGCGTCTCTTCGATCTTGGCGCGATCGGACAACTGCACCTTGTGCGTGCGGAACGCACCCAAGCCCGTATCGAGCGCCACCATGACATCGTCGACGGGAGCCTTGGTGGCCTTCAACGCGTCAGCGATGACCTTCGCCGCCGCGCCCACGGGATCGTCACCATCGCGCGGCAACTCACCGCTCGCGGACGCCACGACCTTGTGCTTCTTCGGGCCGCCCTCAAGGACGACCAGCTCGAAGCGCTTGGTGCCAATGCGAATGCCACAGGTTCTTGCCATGCTGTCTCTCCGTTCAGCGTGCGCCGCTTGGGCACGCCATGATCCACTGGGCGCAATGATCCACTTAGCGAGGCCCCGATGCTAGTCGGTCAAAGGCATCTCGTTCGGCAACCGGCAGCACCTTGTCCCGCACGATCGCCCGGTAGCGTTGCCCGAGCTCACGCAGCTCGGGCTCCATCGCTGTGTTCAGTTCGGCCATGTGCCGGCCGCGGATCTCGTCCGCATCGGCCTTGTACTCTTCGAGCACGACCTCCAAGAGGTCGCGGCGCTCTTGCGACAAGGCAAAGCGCTGTGCCAGCAAGCGCGCGTAGTCGTCAAAGGCCGCATCACTAACCGGAGGATTCGTAGTGCGCTTGGGCGCAATCAGCAAAGCACCCACGGCCAGCCCCGCTCCAAAGCAGGACAAGGCCGCCACACCAATCCACAGGCGTAGGTCGTGCGCCGGCGTCACGGCTTCCGCACTTGCGCCGCCTCAGCACGCTGCAAGGCTTCTAGGCGTTCGAGGGCCGTGTCCATGCTGATCTGCGGACGCTCGGCAGCGCGCAGGCCATCGCCATCCGGCAAGCGGTTGTCGCGGGCCGCCAACACGACCAAGATCGTGGCCGCTGCTGCGACGCTGGTCAGAGTCAGCACATAGCGCAGCAGGCGATTGTCCTGCTCCGGCGCAGCAGCAGGCACCAACACTGCGGGTGCGCGCACAGCTTGCGGAGCGTGCGCCACCGGCGTGGCAGGTGCAAACGCCGCCTGCGCCACGCGCGCCGCGAAGCCACGCGGCACAGCACTCGCCGTCGGCTCGACAAACCAGCGCTGCAAGTCCTTGTGTTCTTGCACGCCCGTGCGGCAGCCCACGCACGCCAGCAGATGGCGGCGCAACGGCGCGGCTTGCGTCTCGCTCAGCTCGCCGTCCAAGTACGGACCGATCAGCGTGTGTGCATCGTTGCAGTTCATGGTGTGCCTCACTCGTCTTCGGCGAACTCGCCGTATTCGGGATGGAGTTCAAGCAGCGCGGCCTTGAAGCGCGCGCGCGCGCGGTACAGGCGCGACTCGATGGTGCCGATCGAGATCCCCAGCAGATCGGCCATGTCTTGGTAGGCCATGTCCTCGAACTCGCGCAGGATCAAGACCGTGCGGAAGATCTCCGGCAACTTGGCCAACGCGGCCTGGGTCGCACACGCAATCTCCTCGCGTTCCAAAGCTGCATGCGGCGCGCAGATGCGCGCGTCCACCTGCTGCGGATCGGCGAGCACCTCGGGATCATCGGTCGAGGCGATCGGCGAGCGACTCTTCTTCTTGAGATGATCGAGCGCGGTGTTGACCGCGATGCGGTAGATCCAGGTGTAGAAGGACGCTTGACCTTCGAAGGAGTCCAAGCGCTTGAAGGCCTTCAAGAAGGTCTCCTGCGCCAAGTCCTCTAGCTCGACAGGATTCTTGACATAGTGGCGCAGCAGCGCGAACACGCGCGCCTCATGGCGCTCGACGAGCAGCTGGAACGAGCTCTGATGGCCCGCCAGCGTCTCGCGCACCAGCGCGGCGTCGTCGATCGCTTGCTCTTCCATGCGGACCAGTTCCATGTCGGACGGTTGGACGCGCGACTTGCGCGTCTATTCCCGTGCCGGTAAGTCTATTCTAAGCAATAACTTATGTCGTCAGCCCAAGTGCTTGGGCAGGCTATGCCCCAGCTTGTCGCGCTTGGTCTCGAGGTACTTGCGGTTGATCGCGTTGGCCGGGGTGGCCAGCGGGACCTGGTCGACAACCTCCAAACCATAGCCGTGCAGACCGGCGATCTTCTTGGGGTTGTTGGTGATCAGCTTCATCCGCCGCACGCCCAAGTACTGGAGGATCTGGGCGCCCAGACCGTACTCGCGCAGGTCAGCCGGGAAGCCCAGCTTCTCGTTGGCTTCGACCGTGTCCAGGCCCGTGTCCTGCAGGCGATAGGCCTTCAGTTTGTTCTGCAAGCCGATGCCGCGGCCTTCTTGACGCATGTAGACGAGCACGCCATGCGGCTCTTTGCCGAGCATCTCAAGGGCGGCGTCCAACTGCGGTCCGCAGTCGCAGCGCAGCGAGTGGAAGACATCACCCGTCAAGCACTCGCTGTGCACACGCACGGCGACCGTCGCGTCGATAGGCGCACGCGGTCCATCGGGGCCCGCTTCACCCAAGCCCACGGACAAGGCCATGTGCTCCTTGCCGTCGATCTTCGAGCGGAAGAGATGCGCTTGGAAGGTGCCAAAGCGCGTGGGCAACGGCAGGTCCATCTCGATCGGCTCGACAAGGCGCTCGTGCTGACGGCGCCACGCGATCAGGGCTTCAATCGTGCAGATTTTCAGCGCGTGTTTCGCGGCAAAGGCTTCGAGGTCGCCCATGCGCGACATCGTGCCGTCATCGTTCATGATCTCGCAGATCACTCCCGCGGGGCGTGCGCCGCACAACATGGCGAGATCGACAATGCCTTCGGTTTGACCACCGCGCACCAACACACCACCTTCGCGGGCGCGCAACGGGAAGACGTGACCAGGACGCGCAAGATCCGCAGCCTTGGCACCGGGTGCGGCCGCGACGCGAATGGTGTGGGCACGATCCTTGGCGCTGATGCCGGTCGTCACACCGCTGGCGGCCTCGATGGAGACCGTGAAGCCGGTACCCATCTTGTTCGTGTTC
>JBILXQ010000043.1:0-10929 GCA_044378375.1 Planctomycetota bacterium | reverse complement strand
GGATCCAGCCGAGGCAAGCGCGCACAGGCTGTGGCGGGTACTTGGGGAAGCGCGCATCGCTGGCGTGCCGGGTGCACATCCAAAACACCGAGCCTTTGGCGGACTCAATGCGTTTGACCGCCTCGCATGTGTGGCACAAGCTCATGAAGTGCGCTCTCATGGCGCGCGCTCCAAGGTGAGCACGCATTCGACATGCGGCGTGTGCGGGAACAAGTCCACCGGTTGCACACGCACCGCGCGCCATCCATAGGGTCGCAGGGCCGCCAAGTCGCGCGCCGCCGAGCTGTGCTTGCACGACACGTAGACCATGCGCCGCGCCGGCACGCGCGCCAAGGGCTCGACCAGCTTGGGATGCAAGCCCGCGCGCGGAGGATCGACCACCACCACCTCGGGGAACTCGGTCTCGCGGCGCGTGGTCTCCACGACATCGCCCTCGACGAAACGCACATTGGTCAGGCCGTTGCGCTCGGCATTGGAGCGCGCGTCCGCAACAGCCGCGGGCACCAGCTCGAACCCCACGACCGCGCGCGCATGGCGCGCCAAGATCAAGCTGATGGTGCCCGTGCCGCTGTAGAGGTCCCAGATGCGCTCTTCACCGGTAGGCGCGGCTTCGCGTGCCACCAGCTCGAAGAGACGCGCTGCTTGCGCGCTGTTGGTTTGGAAGAAGGACTGTGCCGACACACGGAACTCGACGCCACCCAGCACCTCGCGGATCCAGCCCGGGCCGTGGTGCACGATCTCCGCTTCGCCATAGGACACGGTGGCCGCTTGGCTGTTGACCGTTTGGACGAAGGTCCCGATCTCCGGCACGCGTGCGCGCACCGCGGCGACGTAGGGACCAATGCGCTCGGGCTCAGCGCGCGAGGTGACAAGGTTGACCAACACCTCGCCAGTCGTGCCCGACACGCGCACCACCATGTGACGCAAGAGCCCTTCATGGCGTTTGACGCACCACGGTTCCAAGTTCTGGGCCAAAGCCTCGGCACGCGCGGCAGCTAGGACGCGATTGCCCACATCGGTCTGGATCGCGCAGGACTCAATGGCGACGACCTTTTGCCACAAGCCGGCGGCATGCATGCCCAGCGCAAAGCCATCGGCGGCTCCCTGCGGCTCGTGCGGCGCAATCCAGCGCCGATTGCCGAAGGTGAACTCCATCTTGTTGCGGTAGCGCTCGGTGTGCGTGGCCCCCAGGACGGGTAACACTTCCACGCCCTCGTCCAAAGCGCCATGGCGTTGAAACGACGCCACCACCAGCGCGTGTTTGCCCGCCAGCTGCTGTTCGTAGGCCAAGTCCTGCAGCGTGCAACCACCACAAGCACCGAAATGCGCGCACGACGGTGCGACGGCACGCGGGTCCGTGGCAATCATGCTCAAGGCAACAGCTTCTACCTCGTGGCGTCGGCGTCGCAACGCCTTGACACGCACTGTCGAGCCGGGGCGTGCGCGTAGCACGGACCAAATGCACTGCTTGTGATGAGCCACGCCGCGGCCTGACTCATCAAAGCGCTCGATCACCAACTCTTCCTCGTCACCTGGACGAGGCTTGCGGGCAGCTTGATCGCTCACTGGTCCACCCGAGTCGCGCGCGAGCTGGGCTTGATGTCGACGGCGCTCAGCTCATGCGGCGCGTACTGGCCTTGGTTGTCAGGCAGGGGCAAACCTGCGGACACCATGGCGGTGTAGACGCTCAAACAGGCCACATTCGCCAGGTTCAAGCTGCGCACGCCGGCACGAATCGGCACATACACGCGCCGGTCGGGCAGTTCCTCCAACAGCGCAGGCGGCAGCCCTTTGGACTCGGACCCGAACAACAAGATGTCGTCGGGCGCGAACTGTGTGGCAAAGAGCGATGTGCCGCCGCGGGCACTGAACAAGCGCGCCCGCTGGCCGAAGGGACGCCCATCGCGCTCGAAGTGCGTGCGCAGGGCCTCAACCGAGCGGTGCACGACCAAGTCCACCATCGGCCAATAGTCGAGCCCGGCGCGCTTGAGGTAGCGATCCTCCAGCGAGAACCCTAAGGGCTCCACCAAGTGCAAGCGCAGGCCCAGTGCGGCCGAAAGGCGCGCTGCGCAGCCCGAGTTGTGCGGGATCTCAGGGTGTACGAAGACAAGGTCCATGGGATTGGTGAGGCGCGAGTGTAGCCCATGCGTTGCCGAAGGCGACTGTGAACTGCACTCTGGACGCATCCCATGACCGCACGCACGCCCCGCCTCACGCTGCTGTTCCGTTCCGTTGCGCTGTTGCTGCTCGCTACGGCTTGCAAGGTGAGTCTCAACCAGCCCGCCACGCCGCAAGCGCCGAGTCTCGAGGCGGCCAACGAGTTCGTCGTGACTCCGCTTGCGGCGAGCGCAACGCCAGCACGCGTGCGCGTGTCGGCCACCTATCGCAACCTAAGCAGCGACCCCACCGTCGATCTGGTGTTGCCGGATCGGCACTCGTTCGTGCAAGTCGAGCCGCGTTGGCACACGGCACCGCAGGCCTTTGACATGCAAGGCCAGAGCCTGGCCATGGAGAGTGTGGAGCCTTGGCGCCTGCGCGTCAGCAAAGGTGCAGCCACCACGATCCGTGTGGAACTGGATGTGCGCCTCGATCACCGCGAACAAGCAGCGGTCGTGGGCCGCGACGAGTACGAACATCCGGGCGTGTGTGAGGACGGATCGTTGATCCTCTTTGGCTCGGCTTTGTTCCCCTTGCCCGAGACTTTGCCACAGGACCAACCGTTGAGCGCGCGTGTAAGCATCCGCGACGAGCGGCCTGTATTGAGCACTTGGCCGCGTGCAGACGATGGCGCGTGGACGCCGATGGATCCGTGGGCCTTGCAATCGGATGCATTGTTGATCGGCAACTTCGCGACCTCGCAAGTGCAGATCGAAGGCTCCACAGTGCGCTGCGCGTTTGCTGCAGGCAATGAACGCGTACAAGCCATCATCGCGCCGCTGATCGAACGCATTGTGCGCGAGCAATGCCAGCGCATGCAGCGCCCACCGAGCGGTGATTGGTTGTTCGTCTTCAACCCGCCTCTGCCCGCGGAGGCTGGCTCGCAAAGCCGCTCGCTTGCTGGCTCGCCCAAGCGCACCACGATGACACTAGCCGTGTCAGGAGTATTTGACGACGAATCGCTGCGTACGGACTTGGCGCACTTGATGGCGCACGAGTACCACCACACCTTCGCGACGGCACGCGGACCAGGCTTCCAAGGCGACCTGCGCTTTGTGGGCGAAGGCTTCACGGACTGGTACGGCTGGCAGTCCGCGCGCCTCGCAGGCGCTGTGACGCCCGCGCGTTGGAACAAAGTGCTCAGCGAGAAGCTCGCCGAGGACCTGCAATTGCGCGAGCGTGCGCGCTTATCGTTGGCCGAAGCGGGAGGCATGGCCTTCTACATGGATCGCGTGGCGTACCAGCAGGTCTACACCTGCGGCTTCGTACTGGCGGCTGTGTTGGCACTCGAGCTCCAGCAGGCGCAGCACACAGGCTTGGATGCGTTCTATCGCCAGCTTCTGGATGAGCCACCGCAAGACTTGGATGCGTTCTTGGCGCGCTTGGAGGGCGCCACATCGGCAAGCACGCGAGCCTGGTTCGAGCGCGCTGTGCGCAGCACCGAACCCACCGATGTGCTCGCGCGCTTGCGAGAGCTGGGTGTCACGACCGACCTCGCGACGCTGCCGCCACAGCTGCGCGCGAACCTCGAAGTCGTACGCGCGGCAGACGAACGCCCGAGCGTGCGCGTGATCGATCTGGATCCTGCGGATCTTGCCGCGATCCATGGACTAGCTGCCGGCGACTTCATCGAGACCGTAGGTGGTGTACGCGTCGACAGCGTCGAGGCTGTGCGCCGCGAATGGGCCAAAGAGCGCGGGGATGTGCTCGAACTCACCTGCCGCCGCGGCACACAGAGCTATTCGATCGTGATGCCTGCGCCGCCCAAGGTGCGCAGCGTGACCATCGATGCCACGCGCTTCTTGGTGTTATGATCGCGGCGCCATGCGCCAAGAGATCACGCTCGACACAGCCCAGTTCCTTGACTCCCCTCACTCGCAGAACCTGCAAGTTCCGCGCGAGGCTCAAAAGAAGATCGTCGAGGCGTACCTGTCGTGTTGCTATGACGACCTAGGCAAAGCACCGCGGCATCTGGACGGACAAGATGTGCATGGTGTCGTGGGGCACCTCTTGCCCGGACGCTTTGCGCGCAAGGATCCGGTCGCAGCGCATGCAGCCGAAGTGTTGCGCGCGTACTTGGCGCACTTGCCCGAGGTAGCGGTGGTCACGCAGGGCTTCGAACAGCGTCAAGCGCTCGAACACACGCTGGACGAGTTCCTGCACATGGTCGAGACGGGCGAGAACGCCCATCATCACCACCACAGCGCGCCGCAGAAGCCCTTCGTGCACCAAGCGGCGAAGGTCGGTCGCAACGATCCCTGCCCCTGCGGCAGCGGCAAGAAGTTCAAGAGCTGCCACGCCAAGCTGATGTGAGGCTTAAGACGGTTCTTGCGAGTGGGAGTCCCCCGCCAGAGACCGTGCCAGCAGAGACCGTGCGCGAACGCGGAACAGGAAAGGAGTTCCCTCCGTCTCCTTGGTCTCGGGCCGCTTTCGCACCTGTTCTCGCCCCGTGACGCGCCGTGCGCGGCACAATAGGAGGGGCGGGTCGCGATCGGACCCAGCCTCCCCAATCGACGCGGTCACTCCGCGTCCGAGGACTCGCCTCATGACCTACCACCGCTTAGCCGGCGCGGCCGCGCTCGCTTTCGCCCTTTCCTCCGTCGTCCTCGCTCACGAGGGCGACCCGAAGTTGTTGTGGCGTCAGCCCGCCTACCAAGGCCCGGGCTTCCAGAACCAACTGCTGGCGCGCGCTGTCGCACAAGCAACGTCCGGCGGCGGTGGCTCGACCTCGCAGTTCCAAGTCGCGCTCGATTTCCCGCGCAACAATGTGACGCTGCTGGCGTGGATGCCGCTCTCGAGCTTTGGAGTGCCCTCCGGCGGCAATGGCAACAGCTGCTTCGGCTACACCTCACCCAGCGGCCGCGAGTACGCCATTTTTGGTCACTCGGTGGGCACGGCCTTCGTCGAGATCACGAACCCCGGTGCGCCAGTCATCGTGGCCAACATCGCTGGACCGCAGAGCTTGTGGCGCGACATGCGCGTCTACCAGAGCTGGTGCTACGCAGGCAGCGAAGGTGGTTCGGGCATCCAAGTGTTCGACATGTCGCAGATCGATGCCGGTACGGTCACCTTGGCCAACACGATCACCACCGGCGGTGACGCGCGCACGCACACGCTCGAGCTGAACACGCAGTCAGGTTTTCTTTACAGGGCTGGCGGCGGTGCGAATGGCTTGCGCATCTACGACTTGCGCACCACACCGCAAAGTCCCGTGTATGTAGGCGGCTGGTTCGATCGCTATGTGCACGAAGCTCAAGTGGTCACCTACCCGACAGGTGGTCCCGGCGGTGGCCCGCGTGAGCTTGCCATCTGTTGTGGTGGCTTGAACGGTGGCTTCGCTGATGTAGGCATCGACATCGTCGATGTGACAAACAAGGCGGCACCTGTGTCGCTGGCACACATCGCCTATCCCAACGCAGGCTTCTCGCACCAAGCGTGGCTCTCGCCGGATCGCACGCGCCTGTACCACAATGACGAGACGGACAATCGTCCGTTCACGCGCGTGTTCGATGCGACGGGGCTCAACAACCCGACGCCGACGCTGACCTACCTTGGTGAGTTCCAAAACGGCACAACGGTCGACCACAACATCTACACCAAGGGCACGCTCGTGTTCGAAGCGAACTACCGCAGCGGTCTGCGCGTGTTCGACACCTCCAGCGGCGCTTTGACGCCGACCTTGGTCGCGAACTTTGACACCTATCCCGACGACGATGTGACCGGCTACAACGGGCTGTGGAACAACTACCCGTACTTCCCCAGTGGCACCGTCATCGGCAGCGACATCGAAAAGGGCTTGTTCGTGTGGTGGGTAGGCACGCCGCCGGTGTCGTTCGCGTATCCGGCTGGTCGTCCTACGACGGTGCTGCCTGCAGGCCAGCGCGTAGCCTTCACGATCAACCAGAGCACTGCGGGACAGCTCGTGCCCGGCAGCGCGACGATCTACATCGACACCGGTGCCGGATACCAAAGCCAACCGTTGGTGCAAGCACCCAATGGTCAGTGGCACGCGACTTTCCCTGCGACAAACTGCGGCACGCAAGTGCGCTGGTACCTCTCCGCGCAGAGTCAAAACGGCGTGACATGGTTCTATCCCGAAGGCGCACCGAACATGGTCGACGCCGCGGTGTCTTCGTATGGCGCGCTGACTGTGGTGAGCGACAGCTTCGAGACAGCGAGCGGCTGGACTGCGGGAGTTACGGGTGACACGGCCACCGCGGGACAATGGACGCGCGTGGATCCGGTCGGCACCGCAGCACAACCTGAGGACGATCACAGCCCGCTCGGGACGCTGTGCTTTGTGACCGGCCAAGGCGCGATTGGTGGCGCCGTGGGCGCAGCCGATGTCGATGGCGGAGTCACGACCCTCTTGTCGCCGCGCTTCAACTTGGCGGCGAACCCGAATGCTTCCGTGTCGTACTGGCGCTGGTACTCGAACGGCGCGGGTGCGGGCCCGAATGCGGATGTGTTCACGGTCGACATCTCGAACAACGATGGCGCCACTTGGGTCAACGCCGAAACGGTAGGCCCCGCGGGCGCCGAAGTGAACGGCGGCTGGATCTTCCACCAGTTCCGTGTCGCGGATTTCGTGACGCCTTCGGCCACGGTGCGCTTGCGTTTCCGCGCCGACGATGCGGGCACGGGCTCGGTGATCGAAGCGGCCATCGATGATGTGCGCATCGATGATGTGGCTTGCACCGGGTATGCGGCCTTCTGCTTTGGCGATGGTTCGGGCACGGCCTGTCCGTGCGGCAATGCGGGAGCTACAGGCCGTGGCTGCGCAAACTCGACTGGCGCGGGCGCGTTGCTGGCGGCAGGCGGCGTGGCGCGCATTGCCGGCGACAGTTTCACCCTCACGGCGAGCGGCATGCCCAGCACCGTGTCGGCCCTGTACTTCCAAGGCACGAATCAGGCGGCAGCCGGCGCCGGCACCGTCTTCGGAGACGGATTGCGCTGTGCCGCGGGGACGGTGATTCGCCTGGGCACCAAGACGGCAGCGGCTGGGGTGACGACCTACCCGGGTGCTGGGGATGCCAGTGTCTCGGTGCGGGGCGCCATCACGGCCGGAGCCACGCGGACCTACCAAGTGTGGTACCGCAATGCGGCGGCGTTCTGCTCGGCGGAGACCTTCAACCTGACCAACGGGGTGCTGGCGACTTGGTCCCCCTGAGTGTGCAAGCAGGGCTAATGCCTTGCCAAGAATTGACTTAGGGCGACATCTGCAAATAAAGCAGAGCAACCCTAACAGATACCTAATCAGAGGCTACAATCGAGCCTGAGGTGCTCGATGCCGTTCCCCGATCCTGCACTGCCTGACTCAGCACTCCCTGCTCAGGCACTCACAGCTCGCCAACCTTCCGACGGAACCGCGTGGCCGGATGCGGTCACCGCCGGAGGGACCAGCGCATCAGGGAACGGCACGAGTACCAACCCTACAGGCCGCACCTCTACAGGCCCCTTTCAGGGCCGCGACGGGCATCTAGCCCCCAAAACGCCACGCATCCTACACCTCGATGTGGACGCTTTTTTAGCGTCCGTCGAGCAAGCGCTGCACCCCGAGCTGCGCGGCAAGCCGGTGATTGTGGGCGGACTGCCGCACGAGCGCAATCTGGTTATGTCGTGCTCGTACGAGGCGCGCGCCGCAGGTGTACGAGCCGGAATGCGCTTGGCCGAAGCGGCGCGCCTGTGCCCTCGTGGTGTCTTTCGTCGCGGCGATTCTCAAGCAGCGGCCAGCGTACGCCAGCGCATTGCGGACCTATTGGGCACGCTGTCGCCGCGTGTCGAAATCGCCTCGATCGACGACTTCTTTGTCGATCTTGCAGGCACGGTGCGCGCGCTTGGGCCTGCGTTCGAAGCCGCCGAGCGTCTGCGCGCTCGCATCTTGGCCGAGGTGCAGGTGCCTGTCACCATCGGCATCGCCACGAGCAAAAGCCTCGCCCGCATTGCGGGCAAACTGGCGAAACCTGGTGGTGTGGCCGAGATCCTGCCCGGGCATGAGCGCGCATTCTTGCGTCAGTTGCCTTTGCACCATGTGCCGGGCGCTGGCGGTCGCATGGGCGATGAGTTGTTGCGACTCGGCATCCGCACGGCGGGCGACTTGGCTTTGGTGCCGCGCGAAATGGTGTGGAGCACCTTCGGCCGCGCAGGTCTTGTGCTCCAGGCGCGTGCGGCTGGGCTTGATGACGAGCCAGTCGAACCCTCGCATGAGTGGACCGCTACGGGTGAGCGCAGGGAGCGCACGCCACAGTCGTTACGGCGTGACTCGACCTTTGAACCCGAAGAAGGTCGCCGCGACATCGTCGAAGCGATGCTGGTCTACCTGATCGAGCGGGCGGCGCATCGTTTGCGGTCTTCCAAACTTACGGCGCGCTCGCTCGTGGTGCGCTTGCAGTATGTGGATACGCGCACGCGCTATGGGCGCGCGGGATCGACGGATGACGACGATCCGTTCACCCATGCTGAGGCTCGGACCAAGTTGTCGCCGCCCTCGCAACGCACCGATGAGCTGCTGACGCGGGCATGTGAGTTGTTGCGCTCTCTTCCCCGGCGCCGCGCGCTCGTCAAACGCGTGGGCATCGAGCTTTCTGGGCTGCAACGCTCTGTCGCCCAGCAAGGGCTGTTGTTTGACAGCGCCGAAGCCACGGCGCAAACACAAGTGGATGCTGTGATGGACAAACTGCGGGCGCGCCATGGCTTTGGCGGAGTGTTGCGCGGGACGAGCTTTCTGTTGGCCGAAGGACGCGAGAAGACGGGAGACGGATTTGTGCTCAGGACCCCGTCGCTCAATCAGTGAAAATTCGGGAGGAGAAGTAGTGCACAATCAGCGGGACCAGCCCCCACCACCCGTGCAGCTCGCTCCCCTCCCCACACGCGCGCTGATCCTCTGGATCAGCCTTCTTTGCCTCGTCTGGGGTAGCACCTGGGTCGTCATCGCCGACGGACTCGACAGCCTGCCGCCGCTGACCTCCGCTGCTGCTCGCTTTGTGCTGGCCGCGTTGGCCATGTCAGGCGTCGTCACTTTGATGGCCCGGCGCGAAGGCGGCGAGGCGCCACCGTGGTGGCTCGCCTTCAGCCTCGGGACCCTGAATTTCGCCGCGTCCTACGCGATCGTGTATTGGAGCGAAACCAAGCTCCCCTCCGCCGTGGTGTCGCTCTTGTGGGGCACGTTCCCCCTCATGATGGCCATTGCGGGCTATCTCTGGCTCGGGGAGCGCTTGCGCCTGCGACAAGCCACCGGGTTCGTGCTCGCCTTCAGCGGCGTGGTGCTCTTGTTCGCCAAGGATCTCGAGCGCTTTGGCGACGGCGCACTGGGCTGGGCCCTCTTGGCCCTAGCTAGCCCCTTGGTCTCGTGCGTGGGCACCACCTTGGTGAAACGCTACGGCACGCGCATCAACTCCCTGCAACTCAACCGCAATGCCATGGCCGTCGGCGCCGCCTGGCTGGTGCTGCTCGCCGTCGTCTACGAACGCGAAGCACCCGCGACGTGGAGCCCACGCGCCATCGGAAGCGTCGTGTACTTGGCGCTCTTTGGCACCGTATTCACCTTCGCCACCTACTTCTGGCTGCTGCGCAGGACGAGCGCGTACCGGTTGTCGACGATTGCATACATCACGCCGGCGATTGCGATGTTGCTAGGGGCGACGGTGCGGCAGGAGGCGGTGGGGCCGTGGACCTTGGCGGGGGCGGGGTTGGTGTTGTGTGGGGTGGCGTTGGCGGTTCGGGCGCAGGGGAGCCCCAAGTGATACTGGCCCAGATCGCTGTGCATGCACCATTTGCAACAACATAGATAGAGCCTTCTGAATTGTGACTTGTGGCGGTTTTTAGCCACAAGACCGCACCATGCCTAGGCCTGGAGGACGGCCGGAGCCTACAAACCTGCGTTGCGCCGCGTAGAACACGCCTAAGCCCGCACCTCCCAGTAACGGCGTGCACACTCATCGGGACCAGTATCTATTTTAGGGTTTTGTTAGGCTCTTCCCGCGAGCCCCTCCATGCCCCCGCCCGTCCACCTCCGTGTCCACGGACACCACTCCCTGCTAACCGGCGTGGACTCACCACAAGCCCTGCTGCTCTGCGCCGCAGACCTCGGCTACGACACCCTCGCACTCACCGACATCGACACGGGGTGTGGCCTCGTGGCCTTCGCGCAAGCCGCTGCACAGCTGGGGATCCATCCGATTTTCGGGGCCGAGCTGTCTGATCCGCAAGGGCGGCCGGGGCGCATCGTGGCCTTGGTGGAGAGCGAGTTGGGGTACGCCAACCTCTGCCGGTTGCTCAGCATCCGCGCCTTGGGCGGCGACCCGGGACGCAGCGGTGCACAACTCGCGGGCCCCACCGCCGCCCGCTTGGCCCACGAGTGTGCAGCGCATGCCGAGGGTTTGATCTTCCTCGCGGACCATCCGCGCACCTTGCTCGAACTGTACGGCCGCGTAGGCACGCACCAACTGTACGCAGCCATCTCCAGCGCGGCACTGTCCGTCAAAAATACCAGACACCCACCCGTCACACGCCCGGCTAGGCACGTGGACTTTGAACCCGAGACATGGGAGCGGGCGCGAAGCGACGAAGAACGCCTGGACTTGCCCAAGCCGCCGGCGCCTGACCGCCCGATGACCGCGCAGGAGCTGATCGATGCGGCGCGAAGTTTGGGCATCGCCACAGTGGCGGCTCCGGATGTGCATTGCGCGCGCCCTTCTGGCTGGCACAGCCAACGCCTGCGCACCGCGGTGAAGCATGCGGCTTTGCTCGAAGACTTGCCCGAAGAATGGTGCG
>JBILXQ010000403.1:0-3098 GCA_044378375.1 Planctomycetota bacterium | reverse complement strand
CGCGAGCCAGCGTCGGAGGTCATCAGCGCGCGCGGATCCACATCGCGCGCATCGCTGCCGGCTGCCCGGCCTGCATGCATGCCGAGCACCAAGCCTTCGAGCAGCGAGTTCGACCCCATGCGATTGGCACCATGCAAACCCGTCGACGCGCACTCGCCCACGGCCCACAAGCCGCGCACATGCGTGCGACCATCGAGATCCACCGCCAGGCCGCCCACCATGTAATGGCAACCTGGGCGCACCGGCACCGGATCGCGCGCGATATCGATGCCAAAGTACCGGCAGATGCGCGAGATGCCGGGGAAGAGGGTGTGCGGATCGCCATCCACCTGCTTGAGGTCGAGGTAGACGCTGGTATCGCCCGTCGCGGCCATGCGCGTCGCCACACCACGCGACACGACATCGCGCGGAGCCAGCTCGGCGTCAGGATGGAAGTCAGGCATGAAGCGCTGACCGTGGCGATCGACGAGCACTCCGCCGTGCCCGCGCACGATCTCACTAATCAGCACGCGTGCAGCACCTGCGATGTACAAGCAAGTGGGATGGAACTGCACGAACTCCATGTCGCGCACGGAGGCTCCTGCGCGCAGGCCTAGGGCCACCCCATCGCCTGTGGCGATGTCCGGATTCGTGGTCTCGCGGTACAGCTGCCCCGCGCCGCCCGTGGCCAGGATGGTCTGCGCAGCGCTGAACGCCAAGCGTGTACCGCGAGCATCCAACGCGAGGACTCCACCAGCGCGGCCATCGCGCTCGGTGAGCACATCGACCGCGTACATGCGCGGGAAGACTTCGATGAGCGGATGAGCTGCCAGTGCGGTCGCCACGGCCCGCTGGATCTCCATGCCGGTGGCATCACCATTGGCATGCACGATGCGAGGATGGCTGTGGCCGCCTTCGCGCGCAACGGCAAGAGCACCATCTGCGCGCCGATCAAAGCGCGCGCCCAAGTCCATGAGCCACTGAATCGCGGCAGGGCCGCCGCGCACCACGCGCTCGACCACTTCGCGCTCCGACAAACCGCAGCCCACGGTGAGCGTGTCTTGCTCGTGTGCTTCGAAGGTATCGGGCTGTTCCAGCACGGAAGCGATGCCGCCTTGAGCCCAGTGCGTGTTGCTGTCGCGCGTGTCGCCCTTCAACAGCACGGCGACCGTTGCGCCGGCGTTGGCTGCCGCCAGAGCTGCAGCGCCGCCTGCAATACCACCTCCGACCACGACCACATCGAAGCGGTAGAGAGGAACTTGCCGCAAGCCGAAGGGCAGCAAGGAGCGCGGCTGATCAAAGAGTTCGACGGTTCCTGACACGATGTCGCCTAGTGCAAGGCGTCCAGCATCTTAGTCGATGGGACGGTGAGGGGATGGTCGGAAGTGGTGGCTAGGGCGAGTTCCGGCAGCGAATGGGGTTTCTGCCGAAGAAGGCGTGTGGGGTGGGGAGACGGTATTTGTTTGGGTTCCGGGGCGAACGGCAACCTTGGAGCGGGTCAGGCAAGCCAAGGTCTCATTGCACCACAGTGGAGCTAAAGTACTGTCTAGCAGCATTTTCCATCATTCAATGCGCCGTCCGGCCTGCCCCTAGCCTCTGACACCTTGACACCTAACAACACTAGCCCTATGTTAGGCATTCATTCGGGTGCAACCCAAAACGGCTGCACGCGAACGCTTGCTCTCTGACACCGCCGCCTGATGGGCAACCTTCCATTCTGGAGAGTGCCGTTCAGGACGAGAGTTGTGTCCCGAAGCTCCAACAGGCAAGGGACCAACGGCCTCGGTTACCCCGGGGCAGAACAAGCAAGACAGTCCCAAGCAAGACCAACACGAAGGCCAACCGCGAAGGCCAATCACGAGGATCTCCCATGACCAAACTCATCGATGACGTGCGCTCCGATTCCTACGGCTACCTGGTTGTCGCCGTGTTGCTCGCGTCGACCTTCCTGTTCTGAGCGTGGCTCGCCGCAGCACCCCCTCTCCGCAGCACCACTCGAACCAAGACGACAATTGCCGTAGCCTGAGGACACGACCAGCATGAGCACGATCCCGCTTACCAAGCGCCAGCGCGAAATCCTCGACTTCTACGAGCAGTACACCCGCGCCCATAGTGTGTCCCCCACGCTTGAGGAAACGGCCAGTCACTTCGGCATCAACAAGGTCACTGTGTTTGGCCACGTAGAAGAGCTGCGCAAAAAGGGCGCACTCGAACGCTTCGCCAAGAACAAGAGCCGCTCGATGGTGATTAGTGCACCGGTGGGACAGCCCAGCAGCTCGCCACAAGGTAACGCTGGGCGCTTGGCACCTAGGCTCCCTCTCGTAGGGAGCATTGCCGCCGGCTCGCCCATTGAGGCGGTGGAGTACCCGGAAGAGCTAGATCTTTCGGACTTGGTACCTCCGGGCCGCGACTGCTACGCGCTGCGCGTCAAAGGCACCTCGATGATCGAAGACGGCATCCGCGACGGAGACATCGTGCTGGTGGAACGCCGGGACACGGCCCGCAACGGCGAGACAGTGGTGGCCATTCTTGAGGGAGAAGAGGCCACCTTGAAGCGCTACTACCGCGAGGGCAACCGCGTCCGTCTACAGCCAGCCAACGCCATGCTTCAACCTATCTATGTCGACAAGCTCGACATCCGCGGCGTCGTTGTCGGTGTCGTGCGTCGTTACTGAGCTCACCGGTCCAACAACAGGATCAAGTCACCTGAAGAACTGCCCTGGACGTAGGTCCGGGGCAGTTGTCATTTGGGATAGCGGGGCACGCGCCCAGGTGCAGGAACCAGCCGAGCTGTGCTCGGCTGAACTGGGATCGGCCTAGCTGGCAAAGCAAGTTTGGAAATGAAAGCAGCCCGCGCCTTGGAAGGCGCGGGCTGCATGTGAGGACCGGGCGATGACCTACTTTCTCGCGTAGCAATATCATCGGCGGTTCCTGCTTGACGACCGTGTTCGGAATGGGAACGGGTATGGCCAGGAACCTATGATCACCCGGAATACGGGGCTCGCCATCGCGGAGCCGCGAAGGCGAGTTAGGTTCAGGTGAATGGCTAGAGAACATTGTTGAGGATCAGAAGAACCCTCTCCCGATCCACGGCCGCATCTGCGATGCGCCGAAGATTG
>JBILXQ010000402.1:0-3101 GCA_044378375.1 Planctomycetota bacterium | reverse complement strand
CCACGCATGCACATCCGCGCGCTGGGGCCGCACTTCCGCCGCATCCAGCAAGCTGGGCAAGGCCTCGCGGCCGCTGTCGGCACCTTGGCGCGTCAGCAAAATGGAGACGCCTTCACGCAAGCCGATCGTGAAGCGCACTTCTTGCTCGAAGGCACGCAGTTCCGCATCAAGAGGATCGAGTGTGCGCGCTTCCGCCATGGCCGCACGCCAATCCAAATCCTCGGAACGCGCCCCCTCCGCATGAGATCTGTCAAGCAAACTATACAACTCGCGACCAAAGCGCTCACGCGCCAAGCGCACCTTGGCCCGCGCTCCTGATTCGCCTGACGCGCCTAGATCCACGGGCATACAGCGTTCGCGCAAACTGCACAAATTGGCGGGCAGATCCGCCAACAGACTGGCTCCACTGCGACGGGGAGCATGCACGATCCACGGATCACGATCGCTAACCAAGCGCGAGCCACTGCGTACCTGCAAGCGGCCCACGCACGCAGCCTGCACCGAGGCTCCATCAGCCAAACCAAGGGCTTCCAGTTCAGCTCGCAAGGCCCCGTCGCCAACAAAAGCAGCGTGGTGCACACGCAAAGGTCCATTCGCCCCTACCAAGATGGTCTGCGTACCGGCGACAAACGCGAGGGCTTCGGGGAAGGCTGCGGCGAAGGTATCCAACAGCGCGTCGTAGACACCGGGTTCCAAGGCGTGCGTGGGTACCCACTGCACTAAGATGCCATCGGAGCGCAGCGCAGCTCGAGCCAACTCATAGAACTCGCTCGTGTACAGATAGACGGCACCAGGAGCATCCGGCAAGAGCGGCTCCATAGTCAACACATCGTAGCTGCGCCCGCGTGCCAAGGTGGCCCGGCCATCACCCAGCGCCACGCGCACACGATCGGTCTGGCGCAGCGCATCATGGTTGTTCGCACTGAAGTACGGTGCTTGCTCGACAACGGCAGCTGACAACTCCAGCACTTCAATGGACTGCGCGCGCGCATGCAGCGACACCGCCCCCAGAGTTGTCCCCGTGCCGAGAGCGAGCACACCTACATCTCGGGCTGCAGGATGCAGGAGCATGGGCAGGTGCCCCAAGGCCTGCATGTATCGATAGTCAGGCCCGGTGCCCGCAGCACGGAACGAGTCAGTCAGAAGTGTGCGCTCTCCTTCCACTCCATCAGCGATCACCGCAACTGCGTACTCACGATCTTCGGCGTACGACAGCACTTGCCACGCACCATTACGGTACGGCGGAGAGGACAACACCGGTGACGGTCGCGTCGCGCAGACGATGGCCGCCACCGCGCAGCCGAGTGCCGCACCTTGGGCGACACGCTGGCGCGGAGCAGCAAGCAAGGCCGCGCAACCAACGGCCACCACACCAAAGGCAAGGACGCCTGACAGACTGAGCCACGGAACGCAGACCAGCACCACGAACGGACCAGCCAGCAAGGCGCCCACACCTTCAGCGGTCAACCACAACGCCGTGCGAGCTTCGCCTGCGGCGCGCGCCACAAGCGGCAGCAACGCGCCCGCTCCTAGCAGCAAGAGTCCCGCATACGCCAACGCATGCGGCAGCAGTCCCAAGGCATCGGCCGCGCGGGTGGCTGGTAAAGCAGCATTGACAAACGGCAAGAGCAAGGCGCCAACAGCAGCCAGAACAGCGGTCCACGCCAAGGCCCGGCCATCGCGAGGCAGCACGCGCGGTAAGAGCAAAGCGCCTGCGAAAAGCGCCAACTGCACTGCCAGCAAAGTGGCATTGTGAGCGGGCTGCAAGCCACCGAGAGTGACAGCACTCAGGCGCGCAACCACAACTTCGAAGGCGATCACAGCCGCAGCACCACAGGCAGCGACTAGAGACCAGCGCCACACTCCCCCTGCAGCTTGCACCGCCTCCGATTGCGCCAGCTGCGACGGGCGCCGCAACGCGTGCAGGGTCAGCGCCACCGCCAGCAACCCCAACGCGGTGGCTGCGCCCATGGAACCACGCAAGCTCCACGCCGCGAGTCCGCGGTCTACCAACCACACGAGCCCCATGATGGCGCCCAACAAGTCCGCGCTCCACAACCACGCCAAGCGACCATGCGCCTTCACTAACGGCGCAAACCACAAGCCCTGGGGCACGGCGACAGCGACCAGCGCACTACATGCAAGCCCCGCACTCGTTGCGGTCGCGCCGCGTGCGCCCAGCCCCAAGAGCACCTCAAGCGCAACATACGGCAACAAAGCGCCGAGGCACAGCACAAGGGTGCGCACACCTGTGTCCAATCGGCTGGACAAGGCCGCACCCAGCGCAAACCCGGCGAACCAAGCGCTCAAGCCGAGGGGCAGCGCCATGCCAAAGCCGGTGGCAAGGCCGGTGGAGCTGAGAAGCAGAGCCTGTACGGTGGCTCCTACGGCGCCCCAAACAAAAGCGGCTGCAAGTGCGGCGCTCTGCGCAGAGGCCACGCAGATTCAGCGACGCGCCGCGTCGCCCTCGTGCAGCACATCCCACGCTTCTTGCGAGTTCTTGGCGCTCACCAAGTGGTCACGCACGCTGTCCTTGGACAACACGCGCGCAATGTCGGCTAGGGTGCGGATGTGCAGCAGCTTTTGCGCGCGCGGGATGACCAACAGCACCACCACGCGTGTGGGGCGGCCATCAATCGCATCGAAAGCCATACCAGCAGGATCACTGACGAGCCCCATGGCCGCGAGCACACCCTCGACGCCATCCACGGAGGCATGCGGAATGGCCACGCCCTGCTCCATGCCGGTCGACATGGAGCGCTCGCGCGTGCACACCGCCTCAAAGATGGCCTGACTCTTCTCTGCGGGCAGGCGGCCGCGCGCGACCAGATGGTCAACCAGACGCTTGATGGCGTCCCATTTGTCTGTGGGCTGGAAGCCCACGATCACGTCGTCTGCCGGGAAGAGTTCGGAGAGGCGCATGCGGCCGCGCAGTCTAGCAGTCTGCATGGAAAAAAGATCCACCTACACGGGCTGGAGCCGCGCGAAGTGACCGCCGGGAAGAGAAGGCGCAGGCGATCGTCCAAGTGGCTCCCAAGACGGTCTGCACCGGCTTCGGACAAGGTGGATTTCGTGGTTTGACTCCGGTGATGGGCTCACCT
>JBILXQ010000401.1:0-3105 GCA_044378375.1 Planctomycetota bacterium | reverse complement strand
ATCTCGCTGGCCATGGTCGGCTGGTAACCCACGGCCGAAGGCATGCGGCCAAGGAGGGCCGACACTTCCGAACCGGCTTGCACGAAGCGGAAGATGTTGTCGACGAACAAGAGCACGTCTTGCCCGCGCACATCGCGGAAGTACTCGGCCATCGTCAGGCCCGAGAGCGCCACGCGCAGACGCGCGCCCGGCGGCTCGTTCATCTGACCGAAGACGAGCACGGCGTTGTCGATCACGCTCGCGGTCTGGCCTTCGGGCGTCTTGTAGGTGGCCTCGCTCATTTCGAGCCAGAGGTCGTTACCTTCGCGCGTGCGCTCACCCACGCCGCAGAACACCGAGAAACCGCCCTTCTCGACGGCGGTGATGCGGATCAGTTCCTGGATGAGCACCGTCTTGCCGACGCCTGCACCACCGAAGAGACCGATCTTGCCGCCCTTGGCGAACGGGCACAGGAGGTCGACGACCTTGAGGCCCGTTTCGAACACCTGGCTGATGGCTTCTTGCTCATCGAAGGCCGGTGCCGCACGGTGAATGGGCCACGTCTCGCCTTGAGCGAGATTGCCCTTGGCCACCGTGTCGAGCGGCGTGCCCAACAAGTTGAACAAGCGGCCCTTGGTGCGGTCGCCTACGGGCACAGCGATCGGACCACCCGTGTTGATCACAGCCATGCCGCGGCGGAAGCCGTCGGTCGAGGCCATGGCAACACAGCGAGCCGTGTCGTTGCCGAGGTGCGCTGCCACTTCGAGCACCAGCGTCTCGCCACCCGAGGGGTGAGCGATGTGCAGTGCAGAGTAGATGGCAGGCAGCTTGCCGGCGGGGAAGCGCACGTCGACGACGGGGCCGAAGATCTGGGCGATCGTGCCGGCCGAAGTTTGTTCCAGCGTGGTGGTCATGTCTGTCGCTTTGCTAATCGGGTGTACTGAGGTTTGGCTGCGCGCGAGGCGCGGTCACTTGAGGGCTTCAACGCCGCCGACGATGTCGAGCAGCTCCTTGGTAATGTTCTCTTGACGCTTGCGGTTGTACTGCTTCTTCAACAGTGCCCCCATCGTCTTGGCTGCATCGGTCGCGTTCTTCATCGACACGCGCCGGCTGGCGTATTCGCTCGTGAGAGCCTCGAGCAACGCGTTGTAGACGCGCGTTTCGAGGTACCGCGGCACCAACGAATCGAAGATGGTGGCCGCATCCGGCTCGAGGATGGTGTCGGCTTGCGCCTTGCCATCTGCACCGGTTTTCGGCGGAGCGATGGGCAACAACTGCACCTCGGTCGGAACGTACTTCACCATCGACTCGAAGGCCGTGTAGAACACGAGTACCTTCTCATGGCGTCCGGCGAGGAAGACTTCTTGCAAGGTCTTCGCTGTGCGCGCGGCACCGCGATAGTCGATTTGCTCCAAAGTCGGCTCGACGAAGAGACGCTCTACCTCACGCCCGCGGCGAATGAGGTACTGATAGCCCTTGCGGCCGTACACGTACCAGTCCACTTCCCGGCCCGGGTTGGCGCGCAACCAGGTCTCCAGCATGCGGAACAGGTTCGAATTGTACGCACCGCACAGGCCGCGGTCACTCGTGACGAGCAACACCGCGATGCGCTCACCCTTGCCCTTTTGGAACAACGGGCGATCGCCAACCTCGTCACCCAGGACGGCCGCCAAACGCGACACCAAGCCAGTGACTTCCTGGCTGTAGGGACGCGAGGCAACGGCCTTCTCTTGGAAGCGACGGAGCTTGGTCGACGCGACCATCTCCATGGCGCGCGTGATCTGGCGGATGTTGCCGACCGACTTGATGCGGCCGCGCAGATCGCGGATCGATGCCATGGGGTCTTACTTCTTCGCTCCCAGATTCATCTGGGACTTGATGACCGGGATCAACGCATCCATCTTGGCCTTGCCGGCATCGGACACGTTCTTGGTCGTGCGCACTTCGTCGAGCACATCCTGGTGACGATCCGACATCGCTTGGTGCCAGAGCTTCTCGAACTCTTGCACGCGACGAGCCGGGACATCATCAAGACCGCCCGAAGTGGCGACGTAGATGATCGAAATCTGCTTCTCCACCGGCAGCGGCACATACTGGCCCTGCTTGAGGATCTCGGTCAGGCGCTCGCCGCGCGTCAGTTCCTGCTGGGTGGCCTTGTCGAGGTCCGAGCCGAACTGAGCGAAGGCCGCCAGAGCGCGGTACGAAGCAAGACCAAGGCGCAAACCGCCCGAGATCTTCTTCATCGCGTTGATCTGTGCCGAGCCACCCACGCGCGACACCGAGATACCGGCGTTCACGGCGGGCTTGATACCCGCGTTGAAGAGGCCCGACTCGAGGAAGATCTGACCGTCGGTGATCGAGATCACGTTGGTCGGGATGTACGCGGCCACGTCGCCTTCCTGCGTCTCGACGATCGGCAGAGCGGTGATGGAACCGCCGCCCTTCTTGAAGCGCGGGTTGATCTTCGGCGCGTCGCGGTTGATCTTCGCCGCGCGTTCGAGCAAACGGCTGTGCAGGTTGAACACGTCACCCGGGAAGGCTTCGCGGCCCGGCGGGCGGCGCAAGAGCAACATGACCTGACGGTAGGCCAAGGCTTGCTTGTACAAGTCGTCGTAGAAGATCACGACGTGACGGCCCTCGTCACGGAAGCGCTCGGCCATCGTCACGCCGGCGTAGGCGGCGAGGTACTGCATCGAGGCTTCGTCATTTGCGGAGGCCGACACGATGATCGTGTACGGCATGGCGCCGTGCGCGTCGAGCTTGCGCTGCACATCGACGATCGTCGACTGCTTCTGGCCCATGGCGACATAGATGCAGATGACTTGCTCGGGGTTGGTCGGATCACCACCACCGGTCGTCTTCTGGTTGATCATCGTGTCCACGCACAGCGCAGACTTGCCCGTTTGACGGTCACCGATGATCAGCTCGCGCTGGCCACGGCCGATCGGGATCATGGCGTCGATGGCCTTGATGCCCGTCTGTAAAGGCTCCTTGACGGGCTCGCGCTCGACCACCGACGGTGCCGGCTGTTCGATAGGACGCAAGTCGTCCACCGTCGTGCCCAACGGACCACGACCGTCGACGGGGTCACCCAGCGAGTTCACCACGCGGCCCAAGAGCTGCATG
>JBILXQ010000400.1:0-3114 GCA_044378375.1 Planctomycetota bacterium | reverse complement strand
AAATGCGTGCGAGCGAGATCAGCCTCGGCCACCGAGAAGAGCTGGTAGCTCTGGTCCTTGTCCTGATCGACGCCGCGCCGCAGATCCACGCGACCGTTGACCAGCTCCAAACGCGCGTAGTGCCCCGTGGCCACACCTTCGGCGCCCAGCTCGCGCGCGAACTGGACCAAGCGCCCCATCTTCAAATCGCGGTTGCACACCGCGCAGGGGTTCGGTGTGCGCCCACGCCCGTACTCCTTGAGGAAGTACTTGATGATGGCGCCGAACTCGGTGCTGAGGTCGACGGAATGGAATGGAATCCCCAAAGAAGCTGCGACCATGCGCGCATCGCGTGCGTCAGAGATGCTGCAGCAGCTCTTCTTGGAGGACTCTTCCGCATGGACCTTCACGCCGTTCCGCATGAACATCCCGATCAGCTCGTGGCCTTGGCGTTGCAAGAGCATCGCCACGACCGAGCTATCGACGCCGCCGCTCATGGCGACGACCAGGCGCTGCTTGGGGTTGGAGTTCACGCCGCCATCTTAGTACCCTCTCGGCCCAACTATGGCCCCCTTCCTCTCCCTGATCGTGCAAGAGACCACCACGGGCAGCGCTCCTGCGGCCCAGCCCAGTGTCATGGACAGCATCTTCGGCGGCATGTTTGTGCCGTTGGCGCTGTGCTTTGGCGTCTTCTACTTCCTGGTCATCCGCCCCGAGGGCAAGCAGCGCAAGAAGCGCCAAGCGATGCTCGACGCGCTCAAGAAGGGCGACGCCGTGGTGTTGTCCAGCGGCATCCACGGCAGCGTGGCGGCGATCCACGAAGACATCGTCACCGTGCAAGTCGACGAGGGCGTGCGCTTGAAGGTGTCGCGCGCGGCGATTGCCGAAGTGAAAGCCGAAGCTGCGGCCAGCTGAGCCGTAGCGTGGGTGGAGGGTCGTCATGACCCTCTTCTGCGTGGCATGGTTGCAGCGGCGCCTGTTGGCCGCTGCTGGACGAACACCACGCGGCCAGCGCGCACGCCTAGCAGCGCGGCCGCAATCCGACGCGCGCCTGGGGCACTTGGGTGAAGCGGAAGTAGAGCGCGTGTTGACGGCGCGCGGCGAAGTCGTGCGTGGGCGCAGGATGCGCTTGCAGGGTGTGGAGCTTGATCTTGTGTCCCTAGCGCCTGATGGCGTGGTGTGGGTCAATGAGGTCAAGTCGGCGCGGTACTGTGTAGTCCCGCGTCCGGATGCAGACCCTTGGACCGGCCGCAGCGAGGTGCTGCAGCGCGTCTCGTGGAAACAGCGCAAGCGTTTGGAGACGGCCTGCAGGCGCTTGGCCAGGACCGTAGGCGCACGCACGGGACTACGCCTGATGTGTGTGCTGTATCGCGCGGATGGAAAGTTCTTCCTGCGCGAAATCGTCTTACGAGCGCCCTAAGGTGCAAGAGTGACTCAGCCTTTAGCGCGCGGGTGGTCGAAAGATGGCTACACTCCCCTCCAGCAACCCGCTGGATAAGCGCCGGCATGCTCCCCGTCCTCCGCCACTACCTCCCGCTACGCAAAGCGCTGCTCATCGTCTCTGAGACGGTGATCCTGACGCTTGTCATCGGCGCGTGGATGAGTTGGCACTTGTGGGAACCGAGCAGCGAGGTGGAAGCCCGCTTGTTCGGGTTGATCCCTGCGCTGACGGTCGAGGACGCTCTGTTGCGCTGCATGTACTCGTCGTTCTTGTTGTCGGCGCTGGCGCAGTTGGCCATCTCCTTCAACGAACTGTACGACGTGCGCGTCTCCGGCTCCCGTTATGACCGAGCTTCGCGCTTCGTCGAATCGGCAGGCTCCGCCTTGGCGGTCGCGCTGGCCTTTGTGGTCATCGCCGACACATGGCATCTGGACAAGGTCTTCGACTTCCCGCCGCTGTCGCTCACGCAACGCGTGCAGGCGCTGGTGTTCGCGATGCTCTCGGGCTTTGTGGTGCTCTACACCTGGCGCTCGCTGTTCCATGCGGTGCTGCAGCAGGAACGCTTCGCACAACGCTTGTTGGTGCTGGGCTCAGGCGATGCGGCGCATGAGCTTGCGCTCGAGATCGTGGAGCGACCGGACACTGGCTATTCGTTGGTCGGGATCTTGCCCGTGCCCGGTGATCATGGACTTGCGGAGCGCGGTGAACATGGCAGCTCGACCAAAGTTTCACCGCGGGTGGATCGTAGCCAGACGCAAAGCTATGTGCGTCCCGCGCTGGAACGCGGCAGCAGCGGTGTGCGCTTGGCGGACTACGTGCGACGCGAAGGCATCGAAGTCGTCGCTGTGGCGATGGAAGACCGGCGCGGACAGCTGCCTACGGAACAGTTGCTGCAGTGCCGGCTGGCGGGCATCCATGTGCTCGAGCAAGAGTCTCTCTACGAGCGCATCACCGGCAAGGTCGCGATCGGAGCTTTGCGGCCGAGCTACCTGATCTTTGGCGAAGGCTTCGAGCAAAGCACCGGCTCGCGTGTGGCCAAGCGCTTGCTCGACTTGATCGTCGCGACGATTCTGCTGTGTGTGACATGGCCGCTGATGATCGCAACGGCTATTGCGGTTGGCCTCGATTCGCCCGGCCCTGTGTTGTTCACGCAAGAACGCGTGGGCAAAGACGGGTCCAAGTTCACGCTGATGAAGTTCCGCTCGATGCGCAGCGATGCAGAAAAGCTGACGGGGCCGGTGTGGGCCACCGAACACGATCCGCGCATCACCAAGGTGGGCCGCTTCATTCGCAAGACGCGCTTGGATGAGTTGCCGCAGCTCTTCAATGTGCTGGCAGGTTCGATGTCGCTCGTCGGGCCGCGACCGGAGCGCGAACACTTCGTCACCGAGCTGTCGCAGAAGATCCCGTACTACAACCAGCGACACCTCGTGAAGCCGGGGCTGACGGGCTGGGCGCAGATCAACTATCGCTACGGATCGACCTTCGAGGACTCGGTCCGGAAGCTCCAGTACGACATCTTCTACATCAAGAACCAGTCGCTGCTCTTCGACCTGTCCATTTTGTTTAACACCATCAAGACCGTGCTGCTGCGTAAGGGTACGTGAGCGTCGATCGCGCTGCGTTGTAGGCCAGCACGCTGGAGACGACTGCGGTGGCGACAAAGGTCACGAAGGCCGTGACGAAGCCGACGA
>JBILXQ010000399.1:0-3123 GCA_044378375.1 Planctomycetota bacterium | reverse complement strand
TTCGTCAAGCGCGACCCTTGTGGGACCTGGATTTGGACAGCAGGGGTCCATGGAGCAAGCGCGCCTAGGACAAGCGTGGTGGACCGTGCCCGAGGGCAGCTTAGGCACCGGCGATCGGGTCGTGCTCGTGGCGCAGCCTGCGGTTGAGTGCTGGGCCGAAGGGCCAGTTCCCGGTCCGCGCAGCCAAAGCCCGCAACTTGAGCGTATCGAACCACCCGTAGAAGCGCTGGTGCGAGTGGAAGCCGGTGGCACCGCTCTAGGCGCCTCTGTGCGCAGTGCGGCCACAGCCGTACGCGCGGCACTACTGGAGCGCTGTGATGCCATCGCGCATCTCGATGCGCGCGGATTGGTCGCAGCACTGCTGCTCGGCGATGTGATGCGTTTGCGCGACGAAGTGCCGTCACTCTTCAAGCGTACGGGCACCTATCATGTGCTGGCGGTTTCGGGCTTTCAGGTGGCCTTGCTTGCCGCGCTCTTGGTGCTGCCCCTCGCCCGCCTCGTGTCGTGGCTTGTGCAGCTGAGTCTGCGCCGAGAGCTGCCGCCCGAACCACTGGCGCTCGTGGCGCTGCTTGTGTTCGTGGCCTTGGTGGGTGGTGGTGCACCGATTGTGCGCGCAGCCGCGTGCTTTGCCTTCGGGCTGATTGCAGCGCGCCTGCGGCCTGCACAACCGGTGCTGGTGCATGGACGCGCTGTCTGGCTCGAGCGGCGCGTGGATGCCTTGAGCGTTTGGTGGCTGGCGTTGATCTTGGAGGTCCTTCTGCGTCCGCAAGCACCTGTGTCGTTGTCCGTGCAGTTGTCGTTCGGAGCGACCTTGGGCCTGTTGTTGGGTACGCGCTGCGCCTCCGCAAGTGTGCGTGGTTGGTGGGGTGAACCTGCGGCAACCACCGCACCACCAGTAGCCCTTGTGCTCTGGCGGCGTGCTCTGGGAGTCGCGGCCACTGCCATCGGTGCCTCCATCGCCGCCACCTTGGCAACGCTGCCGTTCTTGTGGACCTTGGAACAGGAGTGGGCACCGATTGGCATCGTGGCTACACCCTTGGTGTTCTTGCCCATGTGCCTGCTGCTGTTGTATGGGTGGATCTGGATCGCCTTGCCATTCTTGCCCGAAGCGCCACTGCACTGGGCGGCGGATGCCATGTTGCTGCTCTTGCAGGCGTGCGATGCGCTGCCGGGGTCGCCCTGCGCACTTCCCGCGCGACCACTGTGGCTGATCGCCTTGACCGTAGGCTGCACACTGGCGGCGATGGCGCTGGCTGCAAGCACCACTCGCCAGCGTGCCGCGCGCGCAGCCGCTTTGCTGTGGGTGGTGCTGTTGGTGCCGTGGACTACGGCACCACGGGCCGTGGAAGTCCACGCACTCGCGGTGGGAGCCGGCTCCTGCACGGTGGTGCGTGGACCAGCGCTCGGCGTGTGGATCATAGATGCTGGCTCACGCGATCGACGCGGTGTCGCCCAAGAGGCACTCGCACCGCTGCTGGCTGCGTGGGAGAGCACCGAGATCCACACCATCGCCACCCATGGTGACCGAGACCACGACGGAGCTCTGCCATGGGTTGGGGCGCACAGGCTGCCGCAGCTGCACGCGGGACACCTGTCAAAAGAACTGGACAGGGCTCTCACAGCCACGACGCGCCACATCGACACCACCACCGGAGCGGTGCGCGTGGTACAGCCCACTGGCGAGAACGGCCGCTGCGAGCTGTGGCTGGAACGCGGCCTCGACCGCGAAGGCAACGAGGGCTCGCGCTTTGTGCGCCTGCGCACGCCCTCGCAGACCTTGCTCGTGTGCGGTGATGCCGAGGCAGAAGGACTGGAGGCTTGGTTGGAGCAAACCCCGCGAGAAGCCGTCGATCTACTGGTCTGGCCGCATCATGGCGCCGACTTCTTGCTAGCGCAGCGCTTGTTGAGCAGCGTCCAGCCAGCAGAAGTGTGGTTCTCGTCGTCGCTGGAGCAGCCGCCAGCCGTACACGCGCTGGGAGCGCAAGTTTGGCGTTCCACGGCTAGTGGACCACTCCAACTGACTTGGGAACTAGATGGCTGCGAGCCTTAGGCCTGCTTGGGCAGCAGGGCATCCAGCATGCCCTTGAAGCCCTGCACCGCGGTGCGCTGCATGTAGAGCTCCAAGCCGCGCTCGGCGCCCAGCTCCTCGCCCCCACCTGCGCGGCCAGGACCGCCGTGGATCGAATGCGGCAACACCATGCCCGGCGGCAAGGCTTGGTCCGCGTTCTTGTCCGAGGCCAGCCACACGCGGCCATGCCACGGAGCCGCCTCGAGTGTAAAGCGCTCACTCCACGCGGCATCATTGCTGTACGCGCTGCACACCAAGCCGCCGCCGCCCTTGTTCACCAGCGCCGCTGCGGCCGTGGCATCGCCCTCGTACGGCAAGAGGCTCGCGCAAGGGCCAAAGACCTCTTCCGCATGATGCGCGGGGTCGGCCGCGTCGCGCGCCACGATCAAAGTAGGCGCCAAGAACCAACCCTTCGGATAGAGGCGCGCAGCACCCCCGCACGCCACTGTGCCATGCGCAGCCAAGCGCGCGATGCCCTTGCTGACATCCTCGAACTGCGCCTTCGAGGCCACAGGCCCCATGCGCATCTTCTCGTCCGCCGGATCGCCGACCGGAATGCGCGACAGCGCATCGACTAGGTCGGCTTGCACCTGCGCGGCGCGCTCCTTCGGCACAAAAATACGGCGCACCGCTGTGCACTTCTGACCCGTCTTTTGGGTCATGTCGAGCGCCACATTGCGCAAGAACAGCGCGTACGTCTCGCTGCTCTCTTCGACATCCGGAGCCAACACCGCCGCGTTCAGCGAGTCGCACTCCAAGGTCACATGCACGTTCTGGCGCACGAGATTCGCATTGCCGCGCAACTTGGCGCCGGTCGCGGAGCTGCCGGTGAAGGCGAGCACATCGTGCGGGCCAAGGTGGTCCAGCATGTCACCCAGGGAGCCGCACACGAACTGGAACGAACCCTCGGGCATGATGTTCGCCTCGACGATCAGCTCTGCAATGCGCGCCGCCAGCATCGCCGTGGGAGTGCCCGGCTTCTCGATCACGGGCACGCCCGCGAGGATCGAGCAAGCGAACTTCTCCATCATCCCCCACGCCGGGAAGTTGAAGGC
>JBILXQ010000398.1:0-3132 GCA_044378375.1 Planctomycetota bacterium | reverse complement strand
CCACACCCTCGATTGGACAGCCGCGTGCAAGCATGCCGCAAAGCAGGCGATCAAACCCAAGGAGGAGGACCGCCGACTCCTGACTGTGGCTCTTGGCCTGACCTACTATCCGAATTATTGGAGCGAATGCTTCACGCCTAGTGATCCCCGCACCGAACCTGAAACGAAGCGGGATGAGACACTGGACGATTACCACCTCGGCTTTGGTCGGTAATGCAGGAGCAATCAAAAACGCAGTAGCAACTAGTTCTGGAGATTGGGTTCCATCGAATTGTCTATGACTGGCATCTCCCCCGTTCAGATTGCGGATCAAGGCGACAACAACCCGATCTCCGGCACCGTGCCTTCGAAAGTATGATTAGGGTCGCTGAACTCTCACGCCGCCCCATGGATCGAATTCATTAGCAATGATCTGGCGTATTGCTCGGAGCCGTCGCCTAGTCAGGCTGCCACCCCGCGCATTCCGTGGATTCACTTCTCTAGGCATCGAACCATCGTGTATCGGCACGCAGGCGCTCTTTCAGCTCAGCCATGCTCATGTAGCCAGCAAGCTTCCGGAAGTGCTTCGTCATGGCCCCTTGGTCGTACAGGTCACTCACGGCGATCTCGATGACTTCGCCGCCGTTGTTGCGTAGCCAGTCGCGAATGCGACGATCACGCTCGGCCGTCTCAGGGTTGCCATGCAGGTGCTTGCTAAGGCCGTCGAGGTAGATGTACACGCCTTCTTCCGCGACTTGGTCAGCAGTACGGTAGATCACATCCGGCGTGGTGGTGCCGATTGCTCGATCAAGCCGCACCTGCTCGCCGCGAATGCCCTCCTCGAAGCCGGCGGCCAGCAGCAAGTGCCGAAGCCGACGCTCGGCCTCGTTTACGGGGTGGGTGCCCTCCGCGGGCGCCTGCGAAGGCTGTTTCGCGGGAATATCGTGCGTTGCAGCAAGACGGTCGCCCCAGGCACTCAGCTTCTCCAGCGCCAGATGGCGGTCGAGGTGCTTGTGATAGAACCCGTTACGGAATCTCTGCAGGCAGTCGACGCACGATGCCTCGCAGGCAGACGGGCAGTCGTCCACGATCTCCTTCGCGACCTCGACGATCTCGGCGAAGCGGCCGCAGATTTGATCGAGTAGACCAGAGCCACCAGGCATGGGGTCCCACAACACCGCGTCAACCTCGTCACGATCGACATGGCCGAGCACGAGGATCTGCAAGTCCTCCATCGTCATGTCGAGTACCTGCGCGGCCGCCATGCGCAACGCCTCAAGGACGCTGTAGGCGGTCTTCTGGTCGGGGCAACCCGGCAGCGTGAGCGCATCGGCCACCACATCGGCGTAGAAGCCGATCGACACGACCTTGCGTCCACAGCGCTCCTCATGGGTCGCCTCGAATTGTTGGCGTTGCCTATCGCTGGAGAGCGGTGACACGCTTTGCCCACAGACCATGCAGACCGGGTATCCGAATTGTCTCGGCGTGCTTTCAATCGCACGGGTCGCTCCCACATTGACCAAACGGAACCGCACCCCACGACGCAGCTGCACCGACTGCTCACCCCAGCCGAAAGCACGGCCACCGTTGTGCTGTTCGCGCTCGAGGCCGAACACCGCCACCGGCAGTTGGAAGCGCAGCTCCTCGTCGTCGGAGATATGCGACTGATGCACAAGATCCACATCGCAGACGGAGATGGCCTGCACCACTTGCGTGCCCAGCCCAGTCGCCGTGGCGGCGAGGTTCGTCGGCTTCACCGCCTGCCGCTCCACCATCACCTCGAACACCGGGACCTCGGCGGTCTGGTCGTCGACATCGCGATGGAAACGCCGGGCCACAAACCGGTTGCCATTGGCGTAGATCAAATTGCCGGGCACATACTCGCGCAGCGCCACGCTCGGCGGTCTCGGCAAGGTGAACTCCATCGCACCTGTGCGCCAGAACGGGATCTCGGCTGTGCCGAGCACCGACCCCACCTCGAGACCGTAGCCGGGCAAGAAACCCTCGGCAGCCAACACTCCGAAGGTGTTGACATCGTCGTAGCCCTCGGCTTCGCGGCGCCCCCGTCGCGCCGTGCCCTTGAGCCGCTTGACCAGTGCATCACAGCGCCGGAACAGTGCGTCGTCCTCTGCCTCAAGTGTGCCTTGCGCCTCACGCACCGCATTCAGCCGCTTGATCTGGTCGAGCGCCCAACGCAGGCGGCGGTTGAGTCGCAACAGCACCTGCTCCAGACCATCGACCATCGTGGCTACATGCCGGCGTAGCTCGACGGGTGTGGCCACATCGGCATCTTGGGTAGGCCATCCTTGGCCGAACGCGCCTCCCACATACCGGCATAGGTCGTCGAGGTTGGCATTGATCAGATGGCGCAGCGGCGATAGATCGAAGACCCCAGTACGCAGTACACCGCCCTCGAAGAGGTAAGACGATACGCGGTCCGGGAGGCAGGTCTTGAGCACGCCGTCGATCGCATGGCGCTCGCTTTCAGTTCGTGCCGCATCACGGATGTACTGGTGCAGCCGGGTGATCACCGTGGCATGCACATGCTTGGCCACCATCAGCTCATTGCGCAGGTTGAAAGCAGGCGGATCGACGCGACCTGCCAGGAGCTTCGGCGGATCAGTGAAGTACGCGCGGTCGTGCGATACCGGCCGACAGTAGGTGATATCGACCGCCATGCGATGCCGTCGCCCCGCGCGTCCGGCGCGCTGCCAGTAGTTGGCTGGCAGCGGCGGCACATTGCGCATCAACACCGCGTCGAGTTGACCAATGTCGACACCCAGTTCGAGCGTGGGCGTGCAGACGAAGGTGTTGAGCGCGTCCGAGTCTCCCTTGAACAAATTCTCCAGTCGCTCGCGCTCTTCATTCGGCACCATGGCCGTGTGCTCCTCGGGGCGGAGCATCGAATAGCCCTGGTCGAGAAGCTGCAGGTTGTAGTCGTCCTTACTATCCCTCTCGAACTCCAATGTTCCGTCACAGCGCCACGCCGGGCACTTGTTGTGCGGTGTGCGGCGGGTGTTGCGCCGCCGGCAACTCTTGCAACGCCAGACCCCATGATTCTCCTGCAACCGCAGCAGATCCGCATCCACCTGGTAGACGCCGGTCACCCCGGGTAGCGGGTTGTTCCTTGCCCCCTTCAGCGTCACCGGGCGC
>JBILXQ010000042.1:0-11109 GCA_044378375.1 Planctomycetota bacterium | reverse complement strand
TGAGCTGCACGCGCGTTGGATCGCGCATGTGGACCACAAGGAGCGCCTGAGCGGGCCTGCGCAGAGCGAGATCATGGTGCGCGTCAGCCGCCATGTGTCGGCCTTCATCGCCAAGCTGTTCCGTCTGGATGACTACGCCGGCAAGCGTCGCCAGACCTTGTTGGATCGCCAAGTCGTCTACAAGGTGCGCAACGGCTTCGTGAAGAAGCAGATGCGCCGCGCGGCCTTGGCCGAGGGGCAGACTGCGGAAGCCGTGCACGCGCAAGCGACTGCATTGCTCGCGCGTTTGCCGGGCACGCCGGGTGTCGATACAGATGCCGAAGAAGTCTTCGCCGGCAAGGTGTGGCCGCTGTTGTCGCTGGCTGCGGACGCGCCGGTGGCGGGCACCACGGCCGGTGCGGCGCTCGAGCTCTTGGCCTTGCACTTGAAGCTCTTGAAGGAAGCGGACGCGTGCGCTGGTTGGCGCATGTTCCGCGAGATGAAGGACCTCGACTGGGAGCACGGCCTTGTGCACCACATCCGTCCGCATGCCGATCTGCCCGAGGCCATCGAAGGTCTGCCGGAGCACAAGCGCTTGCGCGACGGCTTCAAACTGACGGACCTTCGCGGCACCGACAAGTCGGTGCTGGCCGAAGTGGATCAGTGCGTGTTCTGCCACGAGCGCGAGAAGGACTCCTGCTCCAAGGGTCTGTACGACAAGAAAACTGGCAAGATCGCCAAGAATCCGCTGGGTATCGACCTCAACGGCTGTCCGTTGGATGAGCACATCAGCGAGATGCACATGCTCTACGCCGAAGGCGATCCGCTCGGCGCCCTCGCTTTGGTGACCGTGCACAACCCGATGTGCCCAGGTACTGGCCATCGCATCTGCAACGACTGCATGAAGGCCTGCATCTACCAGAAGCAGGAGCCGGTCAACATCCCGCTGATCGAGACGAAGGTCTTGACCGACACGCTGGATCTGCCGTTTGGACCGGAGATCTATCTCTTCCTGACTCGTTGGAATCCGCTGCGCGAACTGCGCCCGTACGCCTTGCCCTACAACGGCATCAATGTGTGCGTGGTGGGCATGGGCCCTGCGGGCTACACCTTGTCGCACTATCTTGCGAATGAAGGCTTCGGCGTTGTCGGCATCGATGGCTTGAAGGTCGAGCCGCTGGAGCACTCGATTGCTGGCCGCTTGCAACCGGTGGATGCGGTTGTGCCGCCGATTCCGGTCGAGCACTACGCCAAGTTGAAGAGCGAGTTGGATGAGCGCGTGTTGCTCGGCTTCGGTGGTGTGTCCGAGTACGGCATCACGGTGCGCTGGGACAAGAACTTCTTGTCCTTGCCGTATCTCTCGTTGCTGCGGCGCGCGAACTTTGAGCTGTTCGGCGGCGTGCGCTTTGGCGGCACCTTTGATCTGGATGCGGCGTGGAAGCTGGGCTTCCACCATGTCGCCATCGCTTCGGGTGCAGGCAAGCCGACCATCGTCGAGATGAAGAACAACTTGGCGCGCGGCATCCGCAAAGCCTCGGACTTCCTCATGGCGTTGCAGCTGACGGGTGCATTCAAGAAGACCTCGATGGCTTGCTTGCAGTTGCGCTTGCCGGTGGTCGTGATCGGTGGCGGCTTGACGGGTATCGACACCGCCACCGAATCGCTGGCGTACTATCCCTTGCAAGTCGAGAAGATGGTCGAGCGTTACGACACGCTGGCCGCGCGCTTTGGCAAGGACAATGTCGAGCGCTTCTTCTCCGAGGAAGAGCGGCTGCACCTGACAGAATTTTTGACACACGGCCGCGAGATCTTGGCCGAGCGTCGCCGCGCGGAAGCCAAGGGCGAAACGCCGGATTTCCAGCCGTTGGTGCGCAAGTGGGGCGGTGTGCGCCTCGTGTACCGCAAGGGCATGGAAGACGCGCCGGCCTATCGTCTGAACCACGAAGAGGTTGCCAAGGCGCTCGAGGAAGGCATCACCTTCGTCGAAAACATGTCGCCCGTGGAAGTGCAACTAGACCGCTTTGGCGCGGTGTCGGGCATCATCTTCGAGCGTCAAAAGAAGGATGCAGAGGGCAAGTGGCACGCATCCGGTGAGATGGTGCCGATGAAGGCTGGCACGGTGCTGGTGGCCGCGGGCACGGCTCCCAATGTCACCTACGAGCGCGAACGCCCCGGCACCTTTGCACTCGACAAGCGCGGCAGCTACTTCCAAGTCGGCCGCGTGGACGGGGCAGCGTTCTCGCAAGTGGAGCGCGGCCGCGATGGCGCGGGCGCAGCGTTCTTGACGAGCCATGTGCAACAAGGCCGCACGGTCAGCGTCTACGGCGACAACCACCCGGCGTATGCGGGCAACGTCGTCAAGGCCATGGCTTCCGCGCGCGACGGCTATCACGCAGTTGTGGCACAGTTCGCCGGGCAACTGGCGACGTTGGATCGTTCGTCCACCGCGCAAACACAGCGCGATGCCGCTTGGAAGGCGACCCTGCAGCACTTGCATGCAGAGTTCGATGCCAAGGTCGTGGCTGTGCATCGTCTGACGCCGACCATCACCGAAGTTGTGGTGCATGCACCTGCGCAAGCACGCAACTTTGAGCCGGGCCAGTTCTATCGCCTGCAGAACTTTGAGACGAGCTCAGCCACCGTCGCGGGCACGACTCTCGCATTGGAAGGCATCGCGCTGACCGGCGCATGGACCGATCCTGAGAAGGGGCTGCTCTCGATGATCGTGCTCGAGATGGGTGCGACCTCGCGCATGTGCGCGTTGCTGCAACCGGGCGAGAAGGTCATCGTCATGGGACCCACCGGTGCACCCACCGAGATCCCCGAGCGCGAGACGGTCATCCTTGCCGGTGGCGGCTTGGGCAACGCGGTGCTGTTCTCGATCGGTCGAGCCTTGCGCCAGAAGGGCAACAAGGTGGTGTACTTCGCGGCCTTCAAGAAGGGCGAGGACCTCTACAAGCGCGAAGAGATGGAGTCGGCTGCTGATGTCGTCATCTGGTCGACGGATGCAGGCGAGGCCATCGCCACCAATCCTGCGCGCCCGCAAGACCGTCACTTCCGCGGCAATGTCGTGCAAGCGATGTGCGCCTATGCCAAGGGCGAGTTCGGTCCCACGAGCATCTCGCTCAAGGATGCCGAACGCCTGATCGTCATTGGTTCGGACCGCATGATGAATGCCGTCAAGGAAGCGCGCCGCGGCGTGCTTCAGCCGCACTTGAAGGAGCAGCATGTCGCCATCGGCAGCATCAACTCGCCGATGCAGTGCATGATGAAGGAGATCTGCGCCCAGTGCTTGTGCAAGCAGGTTGATCCGGTCACGGGCAAGGAAGCCGCACCGGTGTTCTCGTGCTTCAACCAAGACCAAGAGTTGGATCGCGTGGACTTCGAGAACCTGCTGCAACGCCTCAAGGCCAACTCGACGCAGGAGAAGCTCGTGAACCTGTGGTTGGATCACCTGATCCACGAGGGCAAGCTCGGACTCTGGACGGTCTTGGGCTAAGCTCGCGCCATGCGGCGCGCGTACCTTGGACTGTTCCTCGCCGCGCTCGGCGTGTTCGCCGTAGCGTGGTTCGAGCACAATCGACCTGCACCCTTGCGGGTGGAATCGACCGATCCGGACGCGGCCACGTCGCGCCCGCGTGACGAGGCGATTCCGGCTCTGGGGCCAGTCAACGCGCCCGCGATCTCCTCGCTCTCGCAGGGAGAGGTCCTGCTGCGCGGGACGAACGGCGTGGCTCTCGATGCTGCGGCGGTGCAGGGCGAAGTGTGGCTCGATGTGCTGGATGCCGCCGGCGTGACCAAGCGCGAGCTCCGCAGCGAAGTGAGCGCCGGTCGCTTGGCGTTGGACTTGCGCCCCGGGGAAACGGTGCGCTTCACGGGCGGACGCTTTGCCGAGGCCACGGCCTTGTTGCTGGCGCCTGTCGGGCCTGTGCTGTTGTCCGCAACCACGCCGTTGCGCGTCGAGTTGCGTCTCTTGGAGCCGTGGACGCTGCCTGTGCGTTCCGCCCTGACACAAGAGCCGTTGGACCAGATCGTGGTGCATGGGACTCACGAGCTCGCGACGAGCGAGCAATGGTTGCCTCAAGGTCAACCGCTGCTGGCGCGCGGCTCTGCCGGAGTCTGCAACCTGCCCGAACCTCCGCGCCGCGCCATGCAAGTTCCCTTGACAGTCTGGGTCAAGGCAACTGGACACGCTTGGACGCGGGTGGATGTGGAACGCAGCACACCGCCACGCCCGGTGGATCTGGCACCGGCCTGCACCCTGCGCATCGACGCTGCTGCGGTGCTGGCGCTGGGGGCAAGGCGCTTGCGCGTGCTGCGCGCGGATGGCCCGGAGCTGCCGCTCTGGGAGTGCATCACCGAGGTCGAAGCCCTTGCGCTACAAGACCTGACCGATGTGCCGCCTGGCTACTATCGCATCGAGGCGCGCCTGCCGGGCTTGGCCGAGCCCGTGGCCGCGGTGCTTGAGCTCACGCCGACTGCGGTGGGAGAGGTGCGCCTGTCTGCGCCCACCACGGGCGGCGCGGACCTCCCGCTGGCCAAACTCAGCGCGCGTGTGGTCGTGCATCCGTCGTGGGCTGCGCGCGGTGTGCGCTTGGAAGCCGTGCCCGCCGACCCCGCCCTGGCTTGGGCGGCACTGTCCACGCGCGAGGTGCAGCGCGAGCCGTCAGGCAAACTTGTCAGCACCCTGAACTGGCAGTTGCCCGCAGGCCGTTGGTCGTTGGTGTTGGACGAGGTCTGGCCGTTGGCCACAGTCGATCTTCCCAGCGCCTCAGGCCTTGTCGTGGATGTGCCAGCGCGTGCGATCGTCAGCTTTGGAGGGGGCCCCCGTCCGGACCTGTTGGTGAGACGGGCGGATGGAGATTGGCCGCCCTTGCGGGTGCCTCACATGCTGCAAGAGCTCGCTCTTCCCGAGGGAGCTGCATGGTTTGCGCCCGCCCCGGAGGCGAGCGTGGACTTTGTCGAGCGTTGGGTGCGTGTCCTCGCACCGGCCACGGTAGTGCTGTTGGATGACCTGCCGCGCAGCGTCTTGCGCGTCGAGCTGGAAGGCCACGGGCGTTGGGAGAGCCACTGGCGCGGGCGGGTGCGCACGCGCGATGGCAGCCAGAGTTGGGCCTTGGTGCCGCGCGAGGGCACGGCCTGGGTGCCGGTGCCGCCTGGTGTGGACTTGGTGGTGGAAGGCCCGCGCTTCGCCGATGGTCGTAGGCCACAGGTGGAGTGCCTAGGACTGCGTGCCGGCGAGCAACGCGTCTTGCGCTTGCGCTGAAGTGTGCTTTTCCTAGGGCAGGCCCTACGAACTAGGACTACCCTCACTACGCCACTCGGCCCACTCCACAATCGCCCAGAACCTTTACCCTCGCCGCCGTGGACCAGAACCTGCGTACCCGCGACGACGAAGCCTCACTGCGCACCCGTCGTATACCTATGCAGGACTCTGTACAGCCCAATGCTTCTGAGACGGAGATGTTTGGCCCGATCGTGCGCGCCAGTCTCGACCCGCTCATCGTGATCGACGATCACGGGACCATCCTTGTGGCGAGCGACTCGGTCGAGCGAGTGTTCGATTGGACGTCGCAAGAGCTGGTCGGTCAAAATGTGCGCGTGCTCATGCCCGAGCCGCATCACTCGGCGCATGACGGGTACTTGGACAACTTCCGTCGTACCGGCAAGACGAACATCATCGGGCGCACACGCGAGTTCGAAGTGCGCCGTCGCAACGGCTCGCCGTTCTTGGCGGACCTCTCGGTCAATCGTGCGCAGTTGGCCGACGGCAAGCCGGTGTTCATCGGCGTGTTCCGCGATGTGACCGCCCGTCGGCGTGCCGAGATGTTGGTGCGCGACAGCGAAGCGCGCTTCCACGCGATCTTCGACAGCACGCTGCACTTCCTCGGGTTGCTGTCGCCCGATGGCACCATTCTGGAGATCAATCGCACCGCGGTGGAGGCGACTGGCGTGCCGGTGGAAGAGGTGCTCGGCAAGCCCTTCTGGAATGGCCCTTGGTGGGCTCCGATGCCCGATGGCGAAGCGGTGGTGCGCGCCTCTGTCGAGCGTGCTGCGCGCGGAGAGACAGTTCTGGGCGAGCTGCTGGTCGGCACGCGCACCGGACGAGTGCTCGATGTGACCTTCTCGATCAAACCGATTCGCGATGCCGAAGGTCGTGTGGTGTTGCTCTTGCCGGAAGGCCGCGATGTCACCGAGTTGAAGCGCGCACAGAAGGCGGAGACGCAGATGCTGCGCGCCTTGGCACAAGTCGGCGAATCCGCTGCCGTGTTGGTGCATGAGATCAAGAACCCGATCACTGCGGTGAATGTGGCCCTGCGCGCGGTCGCGGATCAGTTGGGCACCGAGCACAAGGTGGTGCTCGAAGATCTGGCTTCGCGCATGCAGCGCCTGCAAGAGCTGATGAAGGGGACGCTGTCCTTTGCCAAGCCGGTGAAGTTGCAGCCTACTTGTGTGCCTGCGAAGAACTACATCGACGGCTGTGTGTCGCGTTTGCGCTTGCACATCGTCAAGGCCGGCGCGGATGTCGCCGTGGAGGCCGCCGATGAATCGTTGCGGCTGGAGGTCGATGTGGCCCTGTTTGAAGAGGTGCTCGCGAACCTCGTGATCAACGCGATCGATGCACAGCCTCACGGTGCGCGCATCAAGATTCGCGTCGAGCAAGAAGGGGCCAACGTGGCCTTGCATGTGGACGACAACGGCCCCGGCATTCCTCCTGCCAAGCGCGACGATGTCTTCCGTCCCTTTGTCTCAACCAAGGAGCAAGGCACCGGCCTTGGACTCCCGATCTGCCGCAAAATCGTGGAAGAACACGGCGGCAGCATTGAAATCGGCACCTCACCACTCGGTGGGGCGCGCTTCACTATCCGCTTGCGGCCGAACTTGGCCAAACCCTGAAGTCGACTGACCCGAAAAGCTCCCGCCATGCCCTTGGATACTGCCTCTACCACCACTCCGATCCGCGTCTACCTCGTGGACGACCAGACGATGATTCGTGCCGGCTTCAAGAGCTTGCTCGGCAAGGACCCGCGCTTTGCCGTGGTGGGAGACTCGGGTGATCCGCGCTCCGCAGTTGCGCGCATTGGTGAGATGCGCCCTGACATCGTGGTGCTCGACATCACGATGCCCGGTTTGTCGGGCATCGATGCGATCGCCTTGATTCGCGAGGTGCATCCCAAGTGCAAGGTCGTGATGTTGACACACCATGAAGGCGAGAGCTTTGTCGACCAGGCTCTCAAGGCCGGGGCCGATGGGTACTTGTCCAAGGACTCGGATCCGGCCGAGCTGACTTTGGCGCTGGAGAGCGTTTCGAAAGGTCAAGCATACTTGTCACCCAAGGTGGCGAGTGCCTTGTTGCGTCGTTCGGCGCGCGGGGATGAATCGTCGCCGACCACACGCAGCCGCATCGAGATGCTGACGCCGCGCGAGCGCGAAGTCTTCCAGTTGCTGGCCCTCGGCAAGAGCAACAAGGAGGTCGCCAAGCAGTTGGGGATGACGGTCAGTACGGCCAAGAAACACCGCGAAAACTTGCAGCGCAAGCTCGATTGCCACTCGCCTGCTGAGCTGGCGATCCTCGCCATCAAGGAAGGCCTGCTGGGGGCGTAGTGCGTAGCGGCGCTACGGTTTGAATCTGTAGCGGTCTACGCACAAGGTGGTGTATCTAGACTGGGACTTCTTGCCGAATATTCCGGCATGACACCTGTGGTTCGCGTGTGGGTCGTGCAAGAAGACACCCTGTTCATCTCGGTAGTCTTGCGCTTGGCGGCTCGCGTGGCGGAGAGCCGGCGTTTGCCCCGAGGCAGCGGGCTGCCGGCGGAGGCCAGCGGCCTGCAAGTCGTGATCGTGCCGCCTGCGCACGCAAAGGCGCTGGCAGTGCTCCGTCCTTTGGACAGCGGGGTGCGCTTGCTGGTGACAGCGGGGGGCACTGCTGATGCGGAACAGGCCTTGGAAACCGGCGCCGAGGGCGTGGTGGATGCCGATTCGGTGGCCGAAGACCTGCCCATTGCCATTGATGCACTGTTGGCTGGTAAAAAGTACTTGTCACCCGCCTTAGCTTGCCGCATGCGGCGCTAGCATCGCCGCGTCCGAGGCCCTCTACGCATTGCACCGCTGGATCTCATCGCGCCCCTGCGAATAGTCACGAGGACGACCGGTCGCCACGATCTGTCCATCGCGCACCTTTACCCCGCGCGATAGGAGATCTCGATGAAGTTGGCACCGTGGCGCAATCGCAGCGCCGAAGACATGCGTACCGCGTTTGACAAGATGTTCGAGTCGTTCTTTGACGAGGAGTCGTTCGGCGACGGGCGCTTGCCGTCGGTGATCACCGGCTCGATCATCCCGCCCGTCAATGTGGCCGAGAATGACAAGCAGTGGACCGTCACCTGCGAGTTGCCTGGGCTGCGCGAGAAGGACATCTCGGTCGAGACGCGTGGCGACAACCTCGTCATCTCGGGCGAGCGTCGCTTCGAAGAGGAGTCCAAGAAAGGCGAGTGGTTGCGAGTTGAATCGCGCTACGGTTCGTTCCGTCGCTCGATTCCCATGCCTCGCAACGCGCGCCTTGAGCCCGAGTCTGTGGTCGCTACCTTCAAGAACGGTGTGCTGGAAGTCACCGTTCCGAAGGTGGAGCCCACGCCCTCGGGTAAGGTGCCTGTCAAGGGTACTTGACAGGCGCTCGGCTCAGGCGGGCACGGCATCCGGCGTCGCCCGCCGCTGCTCGCGCACCTGCTGGAGCTTCGTCAAGTCCTGCTCAGGATAGATGCAGCTCGGGTGCCGGCGACGGTACTCCACCAGATCGGCCAGCGTAGTACCACGCAACTTGGCGTGGTAGGCGTTGGCCGTCGCCTTCCAATACTCGTGCAACGGGCAGGCGCCTTCGTCGCGGCACTCGCTTTGCCCCAGCACACAGGTGTCCGCCGGATGCAGCGTCTCCTCGGCCTCGACGATCTCCACCAGACGAATCTGGTCGGCAGTGCGGGCGAGCTTGAAGCCGCCGCTGCGACCACGCTGGCTGTGCAGCAGCCCCTTGGTCACCAGCGGTTGGAGCACCTTGCCCAAGAAGGGGGCCGGGATGCCTAGGCGCTCGGCCATATCGCGGGCTAGGTGGTGGCGGCCGTCGCTTTCCGTTGCGAGGAAGGTGAGGGCGCGGATCGCGTATTCGCTGGAGCGTGAGATCACGGGAGTTGCCTGATGCAGCCCGGGCAGCGGCAGGATGTCCGCTGCGGAGGCTTCCGTCTTATTCTTCGCAGGCCAGCGAGTTCCGATGGCCTTGAACTCTTCCGTGTACGGTAGATAAAGCGTTCAACCGTTCAATTCGATCGATTCGATCACCCAGCGCGCCCGTACGCACTCGCGCCGCCCACAGCTAGCTCCTCAGCCCGCTGACCCCGCACGGGCCCTGGTGTCTGCTGCACTGGGGACTTTGGAGGCCCCTCGCCATGACCCGCCTGCCGCTCGCCATCCAGCACTACATGACCCACGCCCTCGTCGTTGTCGGCCGCGAAGAAACGATCGCCGAAGCCACCCGCCGCATGCGCCTCCACGAGGTGCGCCACCTGCCCGTCACCGAACACGGCAAGGTCGTCGGCCTGATCTCCCAACGCGACATCCACCTGATCCAATCCCTCTGCTCCGCCGAGCCCCACGAGACCCTAGTCGAGGAGGCCATGGTCCACGATGTGTACCTGGTAGAGGCGGAGGACGATTTGCGCAAGGTGGCGCTGCATATGGCGGAGCACCGCATGGGGAGCGCGGTGGTGGCGCACAATGGGAAGTTGTTGGGGATTTTTACGACGACGGATGCGTTGAGGGCGTTGGCGGCGGTGTTGGAGGAGGTGGAGAGTGCGGAGACAGCTTGAAATCGATACTGGTCCTGCTGAGTGGGCAGAACCTGCGCCCTGATTTGGACTTTTTGCGAGACGCAGCCCGTATCGCGCGCGTCTAGAAACAGACGGGGACAGGAGGAACTCTGAGTGCAGTCCCGCTCGACAGGCACGGGCAATTGCTCGCGGCCGCGTCAGGCGCACAAGGAGCTCTTACGCGCGCGTTTGGACGGTTCTCGAGCGCTGAGTCCATCTGACCCCAGTCCGAGCCCTGTCACACGCAGCCCTTGGGGATTTCCAGGGCTTTCGCCTCAAACAGCCTTGGCACCCTCAGGAAGGGGCCTTGGCCTCCTCAAGTCGTGCACACTCATCAGGGCCAGTATCACGCTCAGCCCACCGCCACCACTCTCCGCTCCATCACCCTCTTCTCAATCTCTCCCGCCACATCCCTCAACGCCAACACCCGATCCGCCAACCCAGTCCGCGCCACAAACCCCGGCATCCCCCACACCACACTCGTCGCTTCATCCTGCGCAAACACCCATCCGCCCGCCTTGCGCGTCGCCTCGCAGCCCTTCAGCCCATCCTGTCCCATGCCGGTCAGGATCACGCTCAAGGAGTTGGCGCCATAGAGCTCGGCCACCGAGCGCAGCAGGGGGTCGACGGCAGGGCGGCAGGAGTTCTCCGGCGGGCGTTGGTCGAGGACCACACGCACCAATGCGCCGTCCTGCTTCAGGCTCATGTGCCAATCGCCAGGGGCGATGTGGCAGACGCCGCGCGTCAGCGGCTGGCCGTCGACGGCTTCGACGACCTTGATCTTGGACTTGGCCGAGAGGCGGTCGGCCAGCATCTTCGTGAACAGCGGCGGCATGTGCTGGACCAGCACGATGGGCACGGGGAAATCGCCGCGCAGCTGCGGCAAGACTACATCCAAGGCGGCCGGGCCACCCGTGGACACGCCGATGGCGACGATGTCCACGCGTGGCGCCAAGCCAGTGCGCGGGGGCGGCGCTTTCACGCCGGCGGTGCCTGCGCTGGAAACGAGTGAGGCGGGGCCGGCCCACAGCGAGGGGCCGCGGCGGCACAGCGCCTTGAGCTTGGGCACCAGCGACTCGCGCACGCGTTGGCGCGCAATCTCGTAGCCGCCGGTGTTGGACGGCTTGGTCACATAGTCGTTCGCCCCGGCAGCGAGCGCGTCCAAGGTCGCTGCGGCGCCGCGTTCGGTCAACGTGCTGAACATCACCACCGGCAAGCGCGGACGCGTCTTGCGCAGCTCTTTGAGCGTGCCGATGCCATCCAAGTGCGGCAT
>JBILXQ010000397.1:0-3144 GCA_044378375.1 Planctomycetota bacterium | reverse complement strand
CCTCAAGCGGATCGCGGCTCTCCTGACGGAGGAAGGTGATTGGCAATCAGGCGAGCGCGTGCAAGCACTCCAGCAGGATGTGGAACAGGATCTGGATTGGTTGGGCACGGCGCTGGCCGAGGAAAAGGACCGCCGGCGTGAAGAAGAACAGAATCAAGAACAACAGCAACAGCAGCAACAACAACAGCAGCCTGAGAATCGCCTCGTGCCGGATGAGGCTGAGTTGAAGCTGCTACGCCGCATGGAGGTCGATGTCATGGAATCGATCGAACGGTTGCTGGTTCTGCATCCGGAGCTCGATTCAGAGGCGGATTTGGACCCGTTGCTGCTTGAAGATGTGAGCCGCCTTGCCCGGCGTCACGAAAAGACCAGCGAGCTGTTCATCGCCTTCCGCAAGCGCCTGGGTGTGCCGGATCCAGGTGCCGAAGCTACGGAGCCGCAACCGTTCGTGCCGGAGATCAATCCTCGATGAAGCTACATCTCATGTCCTGCGCTCCGCTTATCCTCCTGGCGTGTTGGTGCGTCAGCCCGGTTTGGGCACAGCAAGAGGAACCACCGCGCCGCCTTTCTCAGCAGCAAGGCGATGGCCAAGAAGAGATGATCCAGCTCTTTGGCAAGGTCGAGCGTCGTCTCAAGGAGATCGATGCTCTGCTCAACAATGCAGCTGCAGGCGACACCAAGCAACTGCGCGATGCCGGCCTGTCGAGCATGGATCAACTGCTCAAGCGCACGGCGCAAAGCTCGCGTGAGGTACAGCAAGACATCGACCGCTTGCTCGAACTCGCACGCCAGGCAGGCCAGCCCAATGGCAGCGGTGGTGGCAGCGGGCAACAGCAAAGCAACGGCAGCAGCCAAGGCCAATCAAGCGGGCAACAATCGTCTTCATCCGCCAGCGACGGATCCAGCTCGCCACTGGATGGTCGCAGCGAACAAAGCACGCAGCGCGAAGCGACGCCCGAGATGCCTCAGGCCGGTGGACAGCAACAACGCGACTCCAGTCAACCAAGCGGTGCACAACCGCAAGGCCAACCATCCGAAGGACAGCAACCGTCCGGTGGCTCGCAACCCAAAGATGGACGCGCCAACCCGGCGCAGAGCGGAGCGAACCAGCAAGGCGGTGATCCCACTGGTTCCGCGCGTGGCTCAGCAGCCGAAGCGCAACAAGCCGATCGTTGGGGCGACCTCCCCGTGCATGCGCGCGATGTGTTCCGCTCGCAAGGTGGGCGTGAGTTGCCTCCTCGCTATCGCGATGCGATTGATGGGTACTACCGCAAGCTGAACAAACGCCCCTAGTGCGGTGCGCACGATGATGTGCTCGCGGATCGTAGCCGCACTGCTCATCTGCGGAGCCACGCTCTTCTCAGGCGCTTCCGCGCATGCGTCTGTGCTCCAGGCGCCCGGGGGCACCTCGACGCCCACGACTGGCGCCACTGATCTTCCCGCACGCGTACAAGCCAGCTCGCGTGCTGCGCTAGATTGGTTGGCCGCACAGCAAGATGCCGACGGAAGCTGGTCCCCCAGTGGCGTAGAAGCCGTGTCCAGTGGAATTGACGCCGCCGGCCATGCCCCTGTCGCCGTGGCGGCCATCGCGGCGCTAGCCTTCATGGCGGGTGGCAGCACTCCCGATCGCGGGCCTCACGGCGCGCACCTCGCCAAGACCATCGACTGGTTGGTGGCGCATTGCGAGCTGCAACCCGGCTCCCCTCGCCATGGCTGGATTTCACGGTCCGGCGACCTTGTGTCGCGGATGCATGGCCACGGACTGGCGACCCTAGCCCTCGCCCAGGCGTGGTCGATGTCCAAGAAGAGCGAGCGCGGAGCCCGCATCGAACGAGCCCTGCGCGCCGCCGTCGACCTACTCACGCAGACTCAAGGTGTCGAAGGTGGATGGTGGTACGAACCCGTCCGTGCGGCTCAACACGAGAGCTCTCTCACGATCTGTGCCGTGCAAGCCCTGCGGGGAGCACGCGATGCCGGCATTGCCGTCGATGCCAAAGTCATCGATCGCGCTCTCTCCTACGTCCGGCGTACGCGCCGTGAAGACGGCGCATTCCTCTACGCCATCGGCGACAAGCAAGCCTCCGTTGCACTGACCGCTGCATCCATTGCCACCCTGCAAAGTGCTGGTGCATATAGCAGCGCGGAGGTCCGTGCCGGCCACGATTGGTTGACACGCGCCCTAGCTTTGCGTGGAACACCCAACGCCCCCGAGGCCGCGACCTTGGTGGTGTGCCCGCATTACGAACGGCTCTATCTATCCCAAGCACTGTGGCAACTCGAAGACGGTCATGCTCATGCGGCCTGGCGTGAGCGAGACTGGCCGCGCTTGCTTGCACAGCAGGAGCGGGATGGGAGGTTCCGGGATCGACGGTTTGGGGATGTGTATGCGACGGCGATGGAGGTGTTGGTGGTGTTGGTGGCGGATGGGGTCCTGCCCGTGTTCCAACGCTGATGGTGGCCCCCTTGGCTGTTGATGCTTGAAGTACCCTTCCTAGTCCCAAACCAAACGGTCTCTGATCATCTCCATCGGGATCAACGGTCGAGACACAGCTCCAACCATCGTTGCTGCAGTCTCATCGGGATCACGAACGGTGCGCGGTCGCACGTAGTTTCGCCAAGCGACCCAGATCCAAGCATGACGGACCAGTCGTGCAGCAAGCTTGCTATGCGCCCAGTTCCGCCGGACCAGCCTCGAAATCCCATCGCGGAGCATCGCAAAGGTCAAATTGACCGCAAACAAAGGGTTCTCGTTCGACCTCTCCGCTTTGGCACTCACAGATCTTTGCTGTAAACGCCGACCAAATGCACAACGAATCAAGGCGGGATATGTCTTCTTCTTATCCGTGACAAGCTCACCAACTGCTGTTGCTTGCAGCGCGCGAGCAACACGGGCTAGGACAGCTGCTACGGCCTTGCTCGACTCGGACCTGCGAGTGTGCCGCGGCACTCCTGCCGGGCGCTTTGTTCGTGGGGCAAGCGCACCGACCTCGAAGTCCACAATGAAGTAGCTACCACGCACCACCACCATCGGCATGGTCAATGGCCTCTGCAAGCGATTGGCCTCATACGTCTCCAGCTCATCCATCGCCAAGCTGTGAAAGTGCACGAGGCTAGGTGCGGTAGCCATGGCACCTCGGTGGAAGG
>JBILXQ010000396.1:0-3145 GCA_044378375.1 Planctomycetota bacterium | reverse complement strand
CACCGCGCCCCCTCAAGTCGCCCTGCAAGAGCGCGGCATGGGACGACGGTGTGCGCACCTCGAAGCGCACCCACGGCTCGAGTACCGCGCTACCGGCCGCGGCCAGCGCGCGCGCTAGGCCCTCGCGCGCGGCCAGCACGGCGCCCAAACGACTGGCGGAATCCACGGTGGGGCTGCGCCCGCACACCACCACCCGCAAAGCCGTGAGCGGCAATCCCAACCGCGGCCCCGCCTGGAGCTCGGCATCCAAGGCTTCTTGCACCGCGACCCGGGTCGACGGATCAAAGACGCACTCTGGGGCGAACGAAACCGCGGGACGCTCGCTGTGTGGCATGGCCATCACGCTGACTTCTGCGGCACCTTGGATGCGCTCGTCGCCGTGCAAGCGATCGATGGTTCCCAAGGCTGTACCAGATGACTGCACCGATTCCAGGTAGGCCACTTGAGGCGCGCCGGCCTTGGCTTCAATGCCGGTTTCATCGCGAATGCGTTGCATGGCGACATCCAGATGCAGCTCCCCCATTCCCGCGAGAACCAAGCTGCCCGACGCAACATCATCGCCCAAACGCAGCGTGGGATCCTCGCGCACCAACCACTGCAACAGCGCACGCAAGGGAGCGCGTTGCGCGTCGACAGGCGGCTCGACCAGACAACTCACTACAGGTTGCGGCAAGTCCAAGCTGGGCAACGCCAGCACCGCACCGCTTGCGCCCAAGGTTTCGCCGGTATGAGCGCGCGTCAAACCAGTCACGGCCACGATCGAACCTGCGCAGGCGCTGGCCAAGGGCTCAAGGTGCTCGCCGTGCGCTCGAAAAATCCCCGTGATGTGTTCAGTGCCACCCGCGTGCGCGAGCTCCACTTGCTGGTGCACGCGCAACGCGCCTTCGTGCACGCGCACAAAGGCCACTTCGCGCTGCGCGAGGCGCTGGAGCTTGAAGACCTGTGCACACAACGGACCGAGCGGATCAACACCCAGCGGGTGCAGCGCTCCGTCTTTGCTGCGCGCGCGCCGCACCGGACGATCCAAGGGCGAGGGTGCAAGATCGACCAATGCATCGAGCAAGGTGTGCACACCCACATTCAGCAATGCCGAGCCGCACAAGAGCGGAACGAGCTCACCACTGCACACACGCGTACGCAGAGCGGAGCGCAGGCGTGCAGGATCCGGCTGGCGTCCGGCCACCACATCCTCCAGCAGCGACTCATCGCCCTCAGCCAAGCACTCGAGCAGCTCTTGGTGCAGCACCTGCGCTTCCACGGACACGGCGACGGCCGCAGAGCTCGTCAAATCGGCTTGACAGGCCGCCGGATCGCGACGTGCACGCGACGAGCGCGTGCTCGCACGCACGATGGACAAATCGAACAAATCGACGACACCAACGATCGTCCCGCCTTCTTCGTGTGGCCACGAAATCGGCAGCAAGCGCGCCTGCAAACGCTCGGCAAGGCCAGTCAGCAAGCGCGCAGGATCAGCACCGGCGCGATCCAGCTTATTGAGGAACAAGCAGCGCGCGAGCCCCGCCTGTGTGGCGGCGCGCCACACACTTTCCGTGCGCGCCTGCACTCCAGCGAGCACATCCACCACCACCACCAGCGCATCGAGAGCCAGCAGCGCCCGATCGACCTCAATGCCAAAGTCCACGTGACCCGGCGTGTCGACGAGTTCGATGCGCGCACCTTTCCAAGGCAGCGAGGTCGCAGCGGCGGCGATGGTAATGCCACGCTCGCGTTCCTGTTTCATCCAATCGAGCACGGTCGTGCCTTCTTCGACCTCGCCCATGCGGCGCTCCACCTGCGCATCAAACAGCAGGCGCTCACACAACGTGGTCTTGCCGGCATCCACATGCGCAGCCACTCCAATCACACGCTGCAAACGCGGATCTAGCGGCGCTGCCTCGGCTGGACGACTATCCAAGTGACGCCGCCTCCTGTGACGATGGCCCCGGGCGCGGCAGATGCGGATTCAACTCCAGAAAGCGAGCAGCAAACAGATAGCGCTCCAGCAACGAGGGCGCAGCATGGCCTGTGAGTGCAAGGGCTGCGTAGAGCGCCTCGATGGAAGCTAGCCCAGAGTCAGGGTCTTCAAAGGTCTTGCTACGACGAGGATAGGCGGTTTCCAGCAACGGCAGGCGGCGTGGCCTCAACTCCCCGCGCACGGTGCGCAACAGAGTGGGTACCCGACGCCAGGAGCAATCAACAAGCAAGAGCGGTGCATGCAGGTCGCTGGGGCCGAGCTCTTCCCCTTCGGGATGCAGGAGCACACGGGCACCCGCCTCGACGATGCGGTCCTCGCGATAGGTGTGAAAACGAATCCCCGGGTGTCCACGCAGTGGCGTGAGCGAGCACTTGCGTACGGACTCGCGCGGGTCGCGGACGATGAGCACATCGAGCGGCATGCTTGCTCATCGTCGCAGGTAAGCAGAGCGCCTGCCAAGCGAGTTTCCTCGCTGGGCAGGCGCTTTCGTGCGGGGCTCAGCCTAACGGCGAGTGGAAATCAGTTGCCGAACTGAACGCGCAGGCCGTTCGACAAGTTGAAGTTCGCACCACCGGCGGCGGGGTTGCGGTACCAGAACTGGAAGTTCCAGGACGAGGCCGGCTGGAACAACGAGAACTCCGCCGGGGCTTCCACGAAGGAGCGCGACACGGTCGTGTCGACGAGCGGCTGCGGAGTCATGCGGTACAGCCCACCCAGCGGGTTGATGCACAGATACCCGTTGCCAAACGGCACATTCATCTGGGTGCCACCGTAGGTGAACACACCGAAGGCGGTGGGCTCGATCGGCAGACCCGTTACGCGCAGGCCAAAGGTGCCTTGCGACAGGCCGAGCGCGCCCACATAGTTGATCTGGGCAACGGTGCCATAGCTATTCGGCGTGGCGCTGCAGTAGGTGGTGGCGTTGCCGCCGCCGGTGCCGAGGGACTGGGCGGTTTCCGAGCCATCGTCGGTGACGGTAGTCGGGGTAGCAATGTCGGACTGGATGGCTTGAACGGTGGTCTGCTGAGGCTCGTTGGCCAAGAGATAAGCAGCAAACACGGTCGAGGCGGTGATCGCGGTCGTGAGGATCAGTTTCATAGCCAAACAGAGAAACAAGTCCTGCAATGCAATTCAAGACCACGACAGAGGAACGTCGTTTCGCCCGCAGCG
>JBILXQ010000394.1:0-3147 GCA_044378375.1 Planctomycetota bacterium | reverse complement strand
TGCAACTTGCAGCGCCGCCGGTGCTCGGTGCTGGCATCGGAGAGTTCCGCATCACGCTCGTGGACTGTGATGCGATCGACAATGCACTCGATGGCGTGCGCATTGACCTTGACTATGAGACTGCGGCTGGTTGGACCTCACGCATCCAGATGCGCGGCGTCACGGCGCATAGCAACGTGCTGGCTGGTGTGCATTTGGACCTCGACGCAGATGCGTCGGTGTTTGCCCATCGTCTGGCGTGCTCGGCCAACGGTACGGATGGCTTCCAAGTCACTTCGGAGCCGACATTCGGCGGCGTAGCGACTCTCGCTAGCAGTGCCATGTGGGGCAACGGCGGAGCCGGCGCGCGTGCGCTGTCAGGCAAGTACACCATCAAGGCCACGCACTGCGCGTTCGCAGGCAATGCGCAAGGTGCCCTCGTTTCGGCCGCTGTGGGCTCCACCGTGCTCAACAGTGGCGCGGAAGCTCACAGCACGACCTTCACAGGTAGCACCAGCGTGAACACGGTAGTGCGCACCAACCACGACGCGCTGATGTATGTGAACGCGCCCCTAGAGTACGCACGCATCACAGCCATCAACGGCAGCAGCGTGAGCCTCGCAAGCCCCAGCGCCAACGGTGTAGGTACGCAGCTGGAGCTCGCGAATGATGGTGTGGCCCGTGCCGTAACAAGCACTGCTGCACAGAGCTTGTCGTTCGGCCAAGCGGCACCTCGTCGCCGCGTGCCCGCCCAAGCATGGTTCCTTGGTACGGCAGACGCGACTGAGTCATGGGCACCCGCAGCAGCAGGCATTCTGCAAGGTCAAGGTTGGACTGGTCCCACCGGAGGTGCGCGTGATTGCGGGCCTTTGGGAGCGCCGCTTGCAGGCGCACCTGGTGCAGCAGGCGCGCAACCGCCCAAGCTCTTCTATGTCGCGAAAAGCTCGCCGGTTGCAACAAGCACCGTCACGCTGAACCAAACGCTCAGTCTCTCCTTCGTGGGAGGTACACCCAATGCGGCCACGCTCGCCAATGGCGTGGTGGTGCGTCGTGGTGGCAATGCTCAAGCTTCAGCTACAGCAACGGTTGTGACGGGCACGGTACGCGTGACTCCGCCCACCGGAGGCTGGCTGGATGGTGATCGCGTCGAGTTGCACGCTGCACTCGCTGCCACCGATGGAACTGCGTTGGCCGCACCGTATGTGTGGGTGATCGACGTGCAGTAGCAACGAAGCGTGAACTAGACGACGGTCAAGTCGACCATCGTCGAGTACTGCACATTGCCCCCGCCCATGTCGGAAACCTGACCCGAGACCAAGGCATTGATGCCTTGGCTCTCGGTCACGTCGCACGCACGAGGCAGACCATCGACACGCACCATGCCGCGCGGCATCGACGAGTCGCTCACTGAGGGTAAAGAGATCGCGCCTGTGGCATTGGCAAGGCGTAGCAGGCTGCCTTCCACCGCCTGAAGGTCCTGCAAGTCGTCAGGGTTCAGGTGCACGCGCGGCTTGCCCGCCTTGGCGATGTGGCGTGCCGAGTGCGAATAGGTAGCGTTGTGCGTGTGCACACTGGGTGCGGCCACCAACCAGAAGCGTCGGCGATCGCCGCAAGCATCGTCAGGAACCCAAGTAGCCATGGCCGGTTGTCCCGACGCCGCACAAGCGGAACTGTGCAACTCCAGCCGCCCAGAAGGTGTGCCGCGATCGGCAAATAGCAACGCATGCGGCTGAATGGAGACCCCGCTGCGTACCGCAGCGAGTTCCGCAGGTGTCAAGCGTCCTGCACATTGCTCCAAGAACGCATCGCATAGAGCGTCCTCGTCGACATCCCAACATTCCTTGGGGAGACCCATTCGCTGCGCAAGTGCCGCGAATGTCTGCACATTGCTGCGTGTTCCGTTGGGCCCCTTCACGACAGCGCGTGCGCGTTGCATGCGCCGGTGCCCCCAACTGCGGTACACATCAGGATGCTCGAGGAAGTTCGTCGCCGGCAGCACAACATCTGCTAGCTGAGCTGTCTCGGTCATGAACTGGTCATGGACGACTGTAAAGAGATCCGGACGCGCAAAACCGCGCCGGAAGCGCGCAGAATCAGGGATGGTCACGGCTGGATCGTGACACCAGACGAAGGCTACTTGGAAAGCTCCCTCTTCCAGGGTGCGGCCCAAACCTACTTGACTGGTATAGCGCAAAGGCTCGTCTACAGGACGCAAGTCGGGTCGCATGATCCAATCCTCAAACAATTGGAAGTGCTCCCAACTCTCGTAGTGCAGCGCATCCGGCTGACCGAGCACCACACACAAAGAAGCCAAGGCACGCATGCCCATGGCGCCATTGCGCCGCCGGGTCCAACCGACACCGGACTTCACGAACGGTCGCTTCGCGGCCAAGAGCAGGCCGGCGAGACGCTGGATATCAGCAGAATCCACCCCGCAGGTCTCCGCTGCCGTGACGACACCATGCCCTGCGCACACATGTTGCTCGAACTGCTCGCTGCCAAGTGCCGCATGTGAGAGTTGGGCACGATCCACGCGCCCACTCTCGTAGGCCAAACGAGCCAAGGCCAAACACAGCAACGCGTCTGTTCCGGGCTGAATCACCACACCCAGCCCACCGTGCGCTTCCACGTCCTTCATGGTATCAGTACGCCACACGTCCACCACGATCACGGGAACTCCACGCGCTTGCATGCGCCGGACTGGCGCTTGCATGTGCTGTACCGTACGTGATGCATCACAGCCCCACAGCACGACAAGATCATGGTCTTCGATGCGCTCCAACTCGGGTCCGATGCAACGCCCTAGGACCGCTGCATAGCCTTCTTGGCCCGCGGCATCGCAAATCCCGCCGTCATGAAAGACAGCCCCCAGAGCATGCATCATGCGCAGCGGGAACTTGCGCTGCACAAGCCCCATGCTGCCTCCATACCACAGAGCCAAGATGTCTCGCGGAGCGACTCGGGCGGTCTTTGCGGCCACCAAATCAAGAGCTTCCTCCCAAGAGACGGCGACATGCTGTCCATTCCGTTTGACAAGCGGCCGCGTCACACGATGGGGCGCATGCACCAACTCGGGATACAGCATCGTCTTGCCGCATAAAGTCCCGCGCGAGTGCCCATGCTCCGGATCACCGCGCAAGCGTACCAGTCGTCCCTGCGGGTCAACCT
>JBILXQ010000395.1:0-3147 GCA_044378375.1 Planctomycetota bacterium | reverse complement strand
GCGCGATCCGCACGGAGCTTTGGCCGAGGTTGCGCGCCGTGAGGGGTACGCTGCGTTCGGTTTGGGTAGCTCGGACGGGGCCATCGCGCTGTTGTCGAGCGCGGCTTGGCTGGGACCGTTGGTATGCGGGGTCGATGTGCGCGGGCTGGTGGCCGGCGCGTTGAAGACGGCTGAACGCATCGGCGAAGACGGTGGCGAGAATCCTTTGGTGTTGTGGGCTGCGGCCGAGCGCGCTTTCGATCGTGAGCCTACTGTTGCGCGCACCTTGGTGGCGGGGCATCGTCTGCGTGGCCTGGCGGCCCTGACGTCAAGAGTACTTGACGGTGCGTCGGGTTTTCAGCGTGCTTCCGAGGCCTTTGACGGGGACGGCTATGCGCGCTTGTTGATGGTGGAACAGGCCGACCATGTTGAGCGATTGGCGGCTTCGCACGCGGATCTGGAGCCCTTGGCCGGGCTGGCGGGGCGTACGCTCAATGAGTTGGTGGCCAGCGATCGTGCCGCTGCGCGCGCACGCTTGGAGAAGGGCGGGGTGCCCACCATCTCCATCAGCATGCCCAGCGTGACGCCGCATGTGGTGGGGCAGTACGCGCTGTTGCTAGAGCTAGTCAGTCGCGTGCGCTTCGCCTAAGGGCGCGGGCACGGACGCTCGAGCGTGTTGAGCGTCGAGATCCCCAGCTGTCCGCGCGTGCCCAGTAGCTTCTGTACCGCTTCCGGCGGCAGCGCGTTGACCTTGCCCACGCAGTGCGCGAGCCACAGGATCTTGGCCGTGTGCTCGAGCATGTCGAGCTTCTTGTAGGCATCGAGCAAGTTGGTGCCGAGCGTCACCGAGCCATGGTTCTGCATGACCAGCGTGTCGGAACACTTGACAATCTTGCGGATCGACTCGGGGAGCTCACTGGTGCCCGGCGTGCCGTAGGGCGCGGTGGGAATGCCACCAATGGTGACGATGATCTCCGGGATGATCGGCGTTTGCAGGTCGATGCCCGCGATGGTCATCGCTACCGCGTGTGGCGGATGGCAGTGCAGCACCGCCTTCATGTCCGGCCGCTCTTGGTAGGACACGAGGTGGATGCCGATCTCCGAGCTGGCACGCGGCCCGTGGTCGACAGGTTTACCTGACATGTCCACCTTGGCCAGGCTCTCAGGCGACAAGAAGCCTTTCATCGCGCCTGTGGGCGTGACAATGATGGTGCCATCGCTTAAGCGGGCACTGATGTTGCCATCGGCAGCGACGATGTAGTTGCGCGCGTAGCAGAGCTTGCCGATCTCGCAAATGGCGTTGCGCAAGCGGGCTTCTTCATCACTCCAGCCGCGTTTCTGGGCCAGTTCTTCGATGCTGCTCATCGTGTTCCTCAGGTCGCCTCGCGATGGTCGTAGCACAGGGCACCGTCGCGCTCTACATAGTCGACAACGGCCACCACCACGGTCTTCACGGCGCCTTCCTTGGCGTTCAACATCTGGCGCGCCGAGTTGCCTTCGTCCATCACCAAGACGCGATCGCCCACACCTGCTTGGGCGTGGTCGATGCCCACGCGCACGCGGCCGTTCTTCTTGCCTTGTGGATCTACCGGTTGCAGCAACAACAGCGTGCGTCCATCCAGCACCGGAATCTGCACTGGTGTCACCACCGTGCCTACGACTTGAGCAAGGAACATCAGCCTAGTCTCTGGTGGTGCGCGATGGCTTGTTCGACCCAGCCAATGATGGCCGCGTCCACGGGCACAAAGGACTCCGGGCAGGCGAGCGCTGCTTCGCGGCCGTCGATCCATTGCACAAAGTCGCCGGGGCCCGAAGAGATGGCCGCGCATGCCACCAGCACATCACCGCTGTCGGCACCATCGTCATCGATGGGCTGAATCAGCTGCAACGGTACGCCGCGCAGTCCTTCGTACTGCTGTGTGGCGACAAGGCGGCCGACTACACGCGCGAGATGCATGGCGCGTTCAGCTCTTCCACTTCTCGTAGACGTTGTCGCCGCCGAGGTCCCACGAGTCGACCACAGCCATGATGACGGCATCACACGGACGACCTTCGGTGATCGTGGTCTGGCGCGCCGAGGAGCCAGTGGCATAGAGCACCATATCACCGGGGCCGGAGCCCACCGCGTCGATGGCTACCACGTATTGCTCTTTGGGCTTGTTGGTGTGGTCATGCACCTGAACGAGCAAGAGTTTTTGATGCCCGAGCTTCTCGTCCTTGCGCGTGGCCACCACGCTGCCCACTACCTTGCCGATCAGCATGTCTCGTCCTTTGGTGCCGCGGGTTGCGCGGTGGGCGCGGATTGTAGCGAGTTCAGGGTTCGAACGCCGTCAACACGCCTTTGGCGGGCAGGCATTGTTCGATGAAGCGCCGGCGCAGCTCGCGGCGCACATGGCCGACCATGACGGGATAGCTGGGAGCAGGGCGTCGTACGCCGAGCCACAACAGCACCACGCCATTGGCGGTGCGCACCGGGCCGGCCAGTCCTTGGGCTTGTGGTTGGCCCTCGGGGATTTCGAGCGTTTGGGTGATGATGGTGCCGAGCTCGGGCGGCATCTTTTCGGCGGCTGGTGTCAGCCAGCCCACGCGACCACCTTGCTCACGCGAGCTGGCATCCTCGGAGCGTTCGCGCGCAAAGCGTTCAAAGTCCTCCACGCTGCGGATGCGGCTCTTGAGGTCGGTGAGGGCGGCTTCGGCCTCGCTGAAGTTGCGCGGATTGAGCTGGTTCTTGAACTGTGCCGCGCGCAGGAACAGCAGGCGGCCATCGATGGCTGCCCCGTGCCGCCCGTCGAAGAGCGGGCGCTCGTCCTTGTAGACGCGCTCGATGTCGGCTTCGGAATAGCTGCGCTCGATCCACAGGCGCGCAAGAGCGGCGGACACCACACCCGGATCGTCGCGCAAGGACCACGGCTGCACGCCTTGGGCTTGCAGCAGCTCTTCGTAGGGCACGCCCTTGTAGCGCGGATCGCGCGAGACTTCGGCGCGTCGCTGCTTGAGCTCCTCGTCGATGGCCTCGTTCAGCTTGAGCGGGGCAAGATCCGGCATGCGCTCCTTCATGGCCTTGACCAAGAGCAGCGCACGGCTGTCTTCACGCAAGGTGTCACGCTGCAGCCGTTCGAGCAAGTGCGTCAAGTATTCTTGACTGCTGACGGTGAAGCCCGTGCCTTG
>JBILXQ010000393.1:0-3154 GCA_044378375.1 Planctomycetota bacterium | reverse complement strand
ACAAGTCGCCTCATCGACAGCTGCTGTCCTGCAGTCATGTTCATGATGCGAGGCTTGTTGGTGCTTTGCATGACGTGCGCAGGTTGGGTGGCAAGTTGCAGCCCGCAACGCGCGTTTCAAGTACATGTCCTGCACACACCAGAGCCTGTGAGATTCGGTTGCGCTGTTGCGCTGGAACAGAACGCGCCAAGCACGCAAGGATCACTCGTACTTGGCCATGTGCGGGACTTGACCAAGCTGCTCAAGTGCGGTGAGGCAACGGCTGCAGCCGCACACGCCGAGCCGCGCGCCGTCGCTGAGGCCGCGAATGTGAGCCAGATGACGCCCGCGGCCACCACGTCCAGGTGTCGCTCCGCGGCCCGCAGGAACAGCAAGCCCGCGCCTCCCAAGGGCAACGCGAGCAGCGCGATCCAGTAGGCCCAGGCCAAGCCCAAGGGAAGGGCGAGCAGTCCGAGCACGAGCGCCGACAAGCAAAGCAGGATGGCGCTGCTCATGCGGCGCGCAGGATAAAGCGTGGCGCGTGGATGCCGCCAGCCAGCGTCCGTCGTGTCTGCGTGTCAGGCGCGCACGTGCAAGTCGTCGGCGCCGAACACGAGGTCGAGCGGCTCGAGCACGACTTGCTTCGGCCCGGCTTCGACCTTGCCGGCGATCCAGGCTTGGACGCCTGCGGCGCGCGCGGGTCTCGAGGTCCCCGAGCCGCCAAACCGGCGGTTTCTTCCATGCCCGAAGGCCGGAAGCGCGGGCGAAGCGTCCTAGCGGGAACGCCTTGCAGGGGGGGCGGGACGCAGGCGCGTGGAGGCGCCGCCCTCACACCAGCCCCCCGTCAGCTAGCGCGCGGAGATGGTCCAGAACTTGACGCGTTGCTTCTCGTCGGTGCCGACAACCAGGCCGCCACCCAGGAACTCCAGCTGCCACGAGGGGTTCTCGGCCTTCCAGTGCGACGGAAGCGGCAATCGCCGCCCACCAGCCAAGTTGACGAGTTCGGTGGACGTGGTCGCCAGCGAAGCCCCATCCGGGAGCGGCGTGTACTTCGTGCTGTGGACCATCGCCCAACTGGCGCTCGGGGAAGGCTTGAGCAGCGACACTTCGGGATGCGCGCACGACGAGCGCGCCAATTCGACTCCTGCGAGCAGGTCCCACAGGATCACGATCCCTCCCGTGCCATCGGCTGGCTTTGCGGCGTTGCGTGGGCCGGCACCGGTCATCGCCCAGGTGGAACCCGCGAACACCAGGTGCTGCACGATCTGCGAATCGGCGATCGAATCGTGCATCCGGTTCGCCACGGCACCTGTGCGCGTGTCGCGCAGTACGAGCACGCCGCGCCCGTCGGCGGGTTCACGCTCGAGCGCGAAGATCCAGCGCCCATCCGGCCCCACCACGGCGGACGCCGCGTCCACGTTGTCGACCAGGATGCCCAGGTCGCGTCCGGTGGCCAGGTCGAAGCTCACCCATGCGATGGTCCCGTGCCCGTTGTCGCGCGGCACGACCAAGGTGCGGTCCCCGGGGCCAAAGCCAGGGCGCACCAGGTGGCTGCCGGCGTCGTCGAGGCGCCAGAGGCGCTCGCCCGAGGGCGCGGCGTGCACTGCGAGGACCGCCTTGGCCGAGACCGCTCCCGTCGCGAGCAGGAGGTTGCCGTCCTGCGAGAACGCCAAGTGCCACGGATTGTCGATGCCGTGCTCCCACTCGACGAGCAATTTGCCTTCGGGCAGTCGCCAAAAGGCCGCGCGCACGTCCTCGGTGCGCGTGCGTTGCTGTTCGGCGTCCCAGCCCCAGTGCGTGGTCAGCAGCATGCGGCGGTCGGGCGTGGCGAGCACGCGCGCCGTGGAGAGCCCTTCGCGCACCGGAAGTTCCGCCGTCTCCGTCCAGCGGCCGTCGAGCCGTTCCTTCGCCGCATCGGCGCGCTGCAGCCAGATGGCGCGCAGTTCCGTCAAGATGTCTTGACGTTCGTCCCCGCTCGCCCGCGGCCATGCGCGGCCCAGCCACATGCGACCTCGCTCGGAGCTCGCCGAGCATGCGGGTTCCTTCTGGCGCGCGCCGAACTCGAGCCACGCGCGACCCAGCGCGATGCGCGCGGCGGGGTCGACGGGCGAGGCGAGGTCGCGCGTCGCTAGGTCGCCCAACGCCGGGTCCGCGCCGCGCGACAGGCGCTGCAGTCCACGCGCCCATTCGCGCTCGGTGAAGCACTCGTGCCGTCCGACGACCAAGTTCGCCGCGGGGTCGGCGGCGTCCCGCGCGAGCGCTTCGCGTGACGGGGCCAGCCGCTCGGCTTGCGCGAGCTCCTCGGTCAACTCGGCCAGGCGCGCCTCGACGCGCGCGGACAGACTCCTGTCCTTGAGTCCCTTTGCAGCCTCCGCGAACGCCCGCCATTGGTCGAGCCGCGCGCGAGGCTCAGGTAGGTCGAAGCGCGCAAGCTGCTCGTCCAGCAGTTGTTCGTGCAGTCGTTCGTCGCCCGCCGATGCCGCGAGCTGCAGTCCGCGCCGCAGCAGCGACCACCGTATGGCCTCGTCCGATCCGGCCTCGCGCGCCATCGCCGCCAACTCGCGCGCGAGGGACGACTTGTCGGCGGGCTTCCTGGCCGCGGCGATCCGCTGCTTTAGCAGCTTGTCCAGCGCCGCGTCGGTGGACGCCAACTCGGCGGGGGCGGGCCGTGGCGCCCGGGCGGGGCTGGCCTGGACGGTCGATTCGTCGCGCGGCGGCGGAGTCGCGGCGCGGGCTTCGGGGCCGATCGCCGGGGTGGACACGGACAAGCACAGCGTCGCCAGCGCGACTCGCGCGAAGGTACTCATGCTCCGATTCTCCCATGGCCGGGCGCGAATGTCCTCGCTGCCAGCCTGGAATCGCCGCAGCGCGTCTGCCCGGCCTTCAAGGCCTCGGCGCGCCCCAGCTCGGGGTCCGGGCAGCGTGCAGCCCGAGAACGCGACACCCAGCGTGCGCACGCGTTGGTTGGCCTTGGAGGCGATGCGCACCACCTCGTCCAGCGAGGCGCCCGAGTCACAGGCCCAGCCAGCGGCCTTGAACACCGCCAGCGATCCCGCGATACCGCGGCGTCGGTGTTGCTCGGTGGGCGGCGCGGACGCGATGTCGTCCGTCACGACGACCGTGCGCACATCGATGCCCAAGGCGCGCAAGCGTCTTTGCGCCTCGTCGAAGTTCA
>JBILXQ010000392.1:0-3183 GCA_044378375.1 Planctomycetota bacterium | reverse complement strand
CAACTAGAAGCCCTGTCACGCACAACGCCGACGACATCCGGTCACTGAACTACATCGGCCCAGTCGATCATCTTCTCGGCCAAGCGCCGCCGCGCGCGTGACAAGCGCATGTCGGCCGCCGTGCGAGCGATGCCGTGGCGTTCGGCATATGCCTCCACCGTCTCATGGCGGAAGTAGATGGACTCCAAGGCTTCGCGATCCTCGTCGCGCATCAGATTGAGCAACACGCTCAAAGCCGCGGCCTGTTCATTGCGTTCCGCTTGCGACACGCCACCGCCACCGGGTAGGGCGAACGCCATGTCCTGCGATTGTGCATGGGAGATGGCGACCATACTGCGTCCGCGAGCCTGACCACGATTGAGGAGCAATCTCCACGCGGCCGTCCACAAGTAAGCGCGCAGTTGTCCCGGTTCGTTGAACTCAGGCGCGTCTTCTAGACGCAGGAGGCGAAACACCGCTTCTTGGGCGAGATCGCTGGCGCTTACCGAGGGCCGCAGCATGTTGCGGCCCTTGGCGCGCAGACGCGCCGCGATGACCGCAACTTCTACGCGCAGCAGCTCATCGAGGGCCTCGATGTCGTTGTGGTCCTGCCAGCGCTGGAGCAGTTGGGCGGCGCGTTCGGGATCCAGTTCCATGTCGCTCATGACGTCGTGGTTCCTTGCGTTTCTAGCGACCGGCCAACTTGGACAAGTACTCGACACAGGGATCGGCGCTGGCCTTGCCCTTGATTGTCAACTGTTCTTGACTGGCAAACAGCTCCAACAAAGCACTGGCCCAGGCGCGCTTGCGCGTGCCGCCGCCGGCTGACTTTTCCCAGGCCTTCAAACGCGTCAGGAAGCGTTCCGACTCGCGCTTGGACTGATGACGCGCAGGCGAAGCTAGATAGGACTCTACCGCCGAACGACAGTGAGCCGTGAAGCCCTCATCCCCACCGGCTTCCTTCCAGCAGCGCGCCAGCAACTGCGCGTGGGTACAACCCTGACGCTCAAGCGCCTGAAGCAGCAAAACGCGCTCTTCCTCGGTAGCAGGCGTGGGCAAGGCAAAGATGCGCGCATGCACCATGTCACGCACCGTTGACACATACAGCGGCTGCGCTTCCAGCAACTGCGCACGCTCCAAACCCTCCGCGAAAGCGTCGTACACCTCAATCAAAGTCCGCGCATCCGCCGCATCCTTGATCAGCCCCTCCATCAACACCAAGGCGTACGGATTCAAGGTCACCGCTTCGCGCATCCACAGCGGAGCTTCCTTGGCGCGCACCTCCGCTGTGTGCGCATCCCACATCCTACGTAGCACCAAAGCATCCACTAGCGCGGGCAGATCATGGTTCACAGCCCATGCAATCGACTGGTGGTACACCATCGGTCGACGGCCGCCGACATCATCGTAGTTCCAACCCGCATGCACGGTTGTGACCTCATCACCGCCAGTGGCGTATTGCTCGCCGTGGCATGCGTACAAGCCCGTCTTGGGGTCGTGCGTCATCACTACGAGGGCGCAGTGCCCGGGTTGTCCAGCGGTCGCAGCGGGACTACCCGCAATGCGCCATGTGCGTGCGCCGATGTTGCCCATCGTTCCGCAAACACCGCCATCCTTCCACATCATCTGAATCGAGCCGTAGTCATAGGCAAACGGTGCCAAGCGACGAGCTGATTGCATGTCGAACTGCTGCGCGATGCCATCGATGTACTCGCCATACGTGCGGAACTCCCCTTGTTCGCGCAGCTTGAGCCAGATGTCCTCGCGCTCGCGCAGCGGTTGGTCATCCGCCACAAGCATCAGCAGCAACGGCCACGGAGCTGTCAGGGGAAAGCGCTCGCGCTTACGGCCCGTACGCTCGGCTTCTGTCACCGCTGCGCGATCATTGCGCACGAACCATGCCATCGACTCCGCGGCACTGGGCGCGGCATCTCTCTGCGCTGGCATGCGGCCTTTGGCCTTGTACGCAGCGCGGAACAGCTCATGAGCCGCGGCGATGCGTTGCCGCAGGTCCTTGTCCTCGATCGCTTGCTTGGACATCCAATGCACCATGCGATCACCGCACTCGATGCGCACCTCCGGATGCCCCTTGGCCGCCATGTACGCATTGAACTCGCTCTGCAGCGCAGCGGAAGCGATCACATCAGCCGCCACCAGGCCGCGCGATTCCCTGACCACCGTCTTCTTCGCCGCACTGCGCGGCTTGGCAACGCCGCGGTCGTCGTACTCCAAGGGTGGCAACTCTTGCACAGGACGCTCGACCTCGATCGGCACATGGTCTTCGAGGAAGTTGATGATGTGGTCATCACGATCCAAGATGCGGCGCTTGTCTTTGGTGTCCACCGGCTGACGCTCGTCAGCAGGAATCGTCAACACCAACGGCTTGCGCGGCGTCACATCAACCAAGTAGGGCGCGATGGTCTTGTCGGCATCATTCCAACCACCCGCCTCGGTGGACCGGCCGGCGTACGAGTCTTGCAGCGCGAAAGCGAGCGCCAGCTGGGTGTACTCGCGGCGCACAACCTTGGTACCCAGATCCAACTCCAGCGCGCGCAAATTGAGCAAGACCGGCAGTGCATCCTTACGACAAGCGTAGACCGACTTGGCCAGCAGCGGATCGCCCTCAATCCACGCCAAGAAATCGCGCGGCAGTTCGATGCCCTCGGCGCGTGCGGCGGTCAAAACACTGGCACGGGCCTGCGACAGCTGTGCCGCGACGCGTGCGTCAAGTTCACCAGCAAAGGCTGGTCCGGCCAGCGTCAGGAGTGCGAGGGCGGCAGAGAGGCGCATGGCGCCAGTCTACTTCAGATCAAGTGCCCTTGCTGCGTCAACGGCGGACGACCGGGGTCCAACGTCCACATGCGCACCAGCGTGCGTGGAGCCTGCGGATCATCGGCAAATGCCGTGCGGTTGTGTGCGATGGTGCGGTTGTTGACCCACAACATCTCGCCGCGCTGGAGTGTGAACGACAGCACAAAGCGCTCATCGCCCAACAAAGCGTCCAGCCGGTCAAATGCACTTGTCTCCGCCGGTGTCAGCGGCTCGCCAAGCAACTCATGCGCCCGCTCGATCCAATAGCGCATGTAGCGGAAGGTCAACGCACCATGGTGCGCGTCGAAGCGAAAGATCGGGAAGCGATTGGCGCGGATGCTATCGAGGTTGCGCTCCGTGCCTGGCGTGACCACATCGCGCGCATAGTCTTTG
>JBILXQ010000391.1:0-3197 GCA_044378375.1 Planctomycetota bacterium | reverse complement strand
CCGGCTTCATCTTGCTTCGCGCCAATCAAAGCCACCGTCGAAAGCCGAGCGGGGCTCGTCGGCCCACCGACTGGATCGGCAGGCAGTTCCAACAAGCGCAAGCCGCCAGGTGCGCCGCTCGCTACCCACTCGGAGATGCCCCGACTCCAAGCCGCGGCTAGTCGCAGCGGTCGCGCTGCTGCAAGCAGGCGTAACCTAGCCGCCTCTGCCGCTGCGGGATCGCGCGCCTCGATGCGCCGCAGCAGCGACTCGGCCATGGCCGCACCTGCAGTATCCTCTAGACTTGAACGATCGCGCAGCAACTCGTCGTGCAGAGCTACGAGTTCCCCAAGGTGCTCGCCATCGATCGCAAGCAGTTCGTTGCGCGCAGCATGGGCGTGGCGCAGTCCACGCTCGTCGCGCGTGCTCGCATGGCGTTCGACGACGCTCTGCCATGCGGCGCGCGCAGCCGCGAGATCGCCGCCGCGTTTGGCGTGCGCGCCTTGCACCAGCAGCACCCACGCCGCCAGTTCCGGACGCATCGCCGTCGTCGCCAGCATCTGCAGCCTTGCGCCTACAGCATCGACACCGCCTTCGCGTTCGAGTCGATCCAGTTCGCGTTCCAAGTCCGCTCGCAAGCGGCTTACCGCAGCGTCGGGTGCCGCTCGCGCAGCGATCGACGGCTCGATGAGCTCTGCTCCAACCGAAGCCCGCCAGCGAATCGCATCAGGATGGCTTGCCGCCAGCGTCGCTGCACGCTGCAACTCGTTGGCGAGGCCGCGCGCGACGCCATCCAGTTGTTCCGCGTACTTGACGCGCGCGCGTTCCGCGTCCGCCGCCAGCGTGCGCAAGGCCACTGCGGCGACAACGGCCATCGCAGCGATCACCGCCGCTAAGAGCCAACCGGAACGGGAACGCATCTGGCGCACACATGCACGATAGCAAGCGCCTGCCGCCGCGGCTCCGTCGAGTTAGGTCCGTGTGTGTATCGTGCAGTGCGAAGTACGATCGCGGTTTGCGGACACAGACCAGGAGTATCCAGCGCTAGCCTTTGGCCTGTTCGGCCGCGTGCTGGTCATTGCTGGAGCCAGAGCGTCCCTTACCCAGCTTGACTGTGGAGTCTTGCGCGTACTGATGTGTGCGCAAGGCGCTGTCGTGAGTCGCGAGTGGCAGCGGCCGCTTCATGTTCTGAACTCAGTGCGGCAACGCCTTATCCGGTCCTCATGCAGTACGGTGGGCGACGGTCTACTTCGAGTCCTAGTTGCGGTTTCCCACGCCACCAAACCACTCCAGCATCCTGCCTGCTCTCAGGACTTTCTGAACGCCTCGGCGGCGCGAGATGCTGGCGATCCTGTACTCGCTGAAAGACGAAGTGATGTACAAGTGACCGCTGTGGGCGGCCGCCTAGCCTTTGCGCGTGCGCGTACTCGTACGCGTAGCGCGGCCGCGTTCGGCTGCGATGTCTTCGATGCAGCGCGCGGCAAGGGCGGTCCAGCCCGTCTGGTGGCTCGCACCTAGGCCCTTGCCCGTGTCGCCGTGGAAGTACTCGTGAAACAGCACGAGGTCCTTCCAGCCCGGATCTTGTGCGTAGCGCGGGTCGCCTCCATGACAGGGCCGATGCCCGTCCGCGCCAGGCAGGAACAGTCCTGCTAGACGGCGTTCGATCTCGTAGGACGCCTGACGCAAGTCGATCCGCACGCCCGAGCCTTTGCCCAGCTCCACGGTCACGGAAGAACCGTAGTAGTGGTGGTAGCGGCGCAGCGCCTCGGCCAGCAGGTAGTTGAGCGGGAACCAAACGGGCCCGCGCCAGTTCGAGTTGCCGCCGAAGATGCGGTGTTTCGTTTCGCCGGGCTCGTATTCGGCGCGAAAGTCCTCGCCGCCGATGCGCAGTGAGAATGGCGCCGCTTCGTGCGCCTTCGACAGGGAGCGCAATCCGTGCGGCGAGAGCAGCTCGGTTTCGTCGAACACGCGCTCCAGCACGCGCAACAAACGCGTGCGCGAGGGGATCGCCAGCAGACCGCGGCCAGTTGCCGGATCGCGCTCGAAGTAGGAGATGCCCTCGGCAAGGTCGTGGCGGTTGGCTAGGAACCAGTCGATGCGGCGGCGCATGCGGGGCAGACTGGCGACGGCAGCTTCATCGACGACAGCGCAGGCGATCAGCGGCACGAGCCCGACCATCGAGCGCACGCGTAGCGGCACGGTCCGTCCTTCTAGGAGCATCACATCGTGGTAGTAGCCATCGTGCTCGTCCCACAGTCCGCGCCCGCCCAGCTTGTTCATCGCGTCGCAGATGCCGACGAAGTGCTCGAAGAACTTGCTGGCGACATCCTCGTACGAGTCGTCCTCCTGCGCGAGCTCGACCGCCATCCCCAGCATGTTCAGGCAGAAGAACGCCATCCACGCGGTGCCGTCGGCCTGCATCAGCTGGCCGCCGCCCGGCAAGGGGCGCGAACGGTCGAAGATGCCGATGTTGTCGAGACCGAGGAAGCCACCGGAGAAGATGTTCCTTCCGTCAGGGTCCTTGCGGTTGACCCACCAGGTGAAGTTGAGCAGCAGCTTGTGGAAGGCGCGTGCAAGGAACTTGCGGTCGCGTTTGCCGCGCGCCGCGGTGCTCTTGTAGACGCGCCAGCAAGCCCACGCGTGCACGGGCGGATTCACATCTGCGAACTGGAACTCGTATGCCGGCAACGCCCCGTTCGGCGCCATGTACCACTCGCGCAGGAAGAGCAACAGCTGCTCCTTCGCGAACTGCGGGTCGACGCGCGCCATGGCGACCATGTGGAAGGCGCTGTCCCAAGCCGCGAACCACGGGTACTCCCAAGTGTCGGGCATCGACAGCACATCCCGCGCGTGGAAGTGGCGCCATTCGTGGTTGCGCCCGGTCTTGCGCGATTGCGGAGGCCGAGGCTGCGCCTCGTCGCCTTCCAGCCAAGCGTCGACCGCGTAGTGGTAGAACTGCTTCGACCATAGAAGGCCAGCGTAAGCCTGCCGCACCACCGAGCGCTCCTCGTCGCCCATGCGGCCCTTCTCGAGCGAATCGTAGTACTCGTCGTGTTCCGACTTGCGCGCGGCCAGCGTGCGCCGGAAGGCGGCGCCGAAGCGTTCCCGCGGCGCGTCCTCCGTCGGGCGGAGCCGCAATTGCAGCACCTTGGTTTCGCCGGGGCCGAGTTCGCAGCTCACATGGAAGGCGGCCTTGGTTCCCTGTCCGGCCGGGTTGA
>JBILXQ010000041.1:0-11444 GCA_044378375.1 Planctomycetota bacterium | reverse complement strand
GTGCAGTGCTTGCGCCTGCGATGGCGTGGGCGCCGAGATCTGCGGATCCAGCCCCGCTCCGGTTTCGATCGTCCGGTCAAAGTATGCGTACAGGCGATAGTACTCGCGCTGCGAGAAGGGGTCGTACTTGTGGTTGTGGCATTGCGCACAGGCGATCGTCGAGCCCAACCAAACCGTCGAGGTGGTGTTGACGCGATCGACTAAGGCCGCAGTGCGGAACTCCTCGGGATCCACGCCGCCTTCTTGATTCATTAGAGTGTTGCGGTGAAAGCCCGTGGCGAGGCGTTGCTCGAGCGTAGGCTCGGGCAGCAAGTCACCCGCCAGCTGTTCGATGGTGAAGTCATCGAAGCGCTGGTTGCGCATGAAGCTGTCGATGACCCAGTCACGCCAGCGCCAATGGGTGCGCCGGTCATCCTTCTCGTACCCGTTCGTGTCGGCATAGCGCGCCAGATCGAGCCACCATTGGGTCATGCGCTCGGCATAGGCGCTGCTGTCAAGCCAAGTTGACACGAGGCGTTCCCAACGATCGGTGCGCGGGTCGAGCAGGTAGGCTTCGACTTCTTCGGGCGTGGGCGGCAAACCGCGCAGGTCCAGACTCAGGCGGCGCACCAGAGTGCGCTCGTCCGCGCGTCCTTGTCCTTGCAGGCCAGCCTTTGTCCACGCTGCCTCGATGGCCGGATCGATGGGGTTGCGCGCCGAGCGCAAGGCCTCGAGGCGTTGCAGGGGCGCGTAGGCCCAGTGGGCTTGCGTAGTCTGGTCAGGGCTGTCCACGCTCGTGTAGGTCCAGCCTTCCGGAACTACGGCGCCGGCCTCGATCCAGCCCGCGATGGCCTGCACCTGACTTGCGGACAACGCCTCACGCCCGTCAGGCATGCGGCCATCATCTGCAGCCGCCAGCAAGCGCACATGCAGCTCACTCGCCTCGAGCTTGCCTGCTTGCACTACCGAGAGCACACCCTCGCGCGTATCGAGCCGTAAACCGCCCTTGCGCTTGGTGTCGCTATGACACTCGATGCAACTGGCCGAGAGAATCGGCACTACCTCGCGCTCGAAACGCTCGTTCAGCCCAAACGCAGCCAGCGCGAGGAAGGCGATCATGTCAAGTATGCTTTACCAGACATCCGCAGCCACCACGCGTTGGGCAGCCTTGAGCTCGCCTTCCAGCGGCGAACACTCGAGGCCCACACAGCCGCGATAGCCCAGATTCCAAGCCTCTTTCAGCACGCGGTTGTAATGGATCTCGCCAGTGCCCGGCTCGTGGCGGCCGGGGTGATCGGCGAGCTGGAAGTAGCCGATCTGGTCCCAGCCTTCCTTCATGCGCCCGCACAAGTCACCTTCGCTGATGTGCATGTGATAGAGATCCCAGTTGATCTTCACATGCGGCGAGCCCACGGCCTTGCAGATGGCGATGGCTGCCGGTGATCCGTACAGGCAATGGCCTTTGTGATCCACGCGGATGTTCATCGGCTCCAAGATCAGTGTCACGCCGGCTTTCTCCGCAATGGGTGCGCAGCGCTTGAGCGCCTCGATCACATGCGCGTGCATCTGCTCTTGGCTCATGCCGGGGATGTCGTTGCCGGCCACCACCGTCATCATCGGAGCACCGATGCGCTTGGCGGTTTCGCAGGACGCTTCGATCTCCTTGACCACGGCGTCATGGTTCTTGGGGTCGTTCATGCCGGGCACGAAGCCCCACGCAGTGAACTGTGTGATCTCGGTCTTGGTCTCGCGGCAGGCTTTCACCAGCGCATCCAAGTCGCGGCCGCGCCAAGGCCAGAACTCCACGGCCGGGAAGCCGAGCTTGGCGACTTCGTACACGCGCTCATGCAGCGAGCCCTTGCCGAAGCCCCACATCTCGATGTTGACGGCGAACTTGGTCTTGCAACCTGCGGCCACTTTCTCGGGACCTTGTGCTGCCGGTTGCGTGGCGGCTGCGCGTGCGACTGCGGGAACAGTAAAGGCCGCCGCAGCCGCAGCCACGGAGCCTTGCAAGAACAAGCGACGGTCGGAGGTCTGCATTGTAGGGGCCTTACTTCGTAGTGGCGAGGTACTCGATCAAGTCGCGCATCTCGTGCCGCGAGATGTGGTCTGTCAAGTTCGCTGGCATAGACGAGATCCCGGGCTTCGTGCCCTCGATCTCGGTCTTGGGGATCTCGGCCACGGCACCATCGGCGGTGCGCATCTTGACCAGTGCCTCGGTTTCCTCGACCAGCACGCCTTCCACGAGCGTGCCATCGGTGCGGAAGACCACAGTGCCTTGGTAGCCCGCAGCGAAACGACGATTCGGATCGCAGATCGATTCGACCATCTCCAAACGCGTCGCGCGCTGCGAGAGTCCCGCCAGAGACGGGCCGATCAGACCGCCTTCTGTGCCTTCGGCGACATGGCAGCGCAAGCATTCCAGCTCATTCTTGGCACGGAACAATTGCTGGCCGCGCTGGGCATCACCGCCGTGCAGCGAGTCGAGATAGCGCGCCAGCTTGGGGTCGCGTGCGCGTCGTGCCGCGCGTGCCTCCAACTGTGATTGCAGCAACGGTGCGTTGCGCTGTTCGCAAGCCGTGATGAGGTCCAACGCTGCTTCGCTTGGCACCAATCCTGCATCCAGCTTCTCCAGCTCGGTGGCCAACAACTGGAGAGAGCGTTCGTCACTGAGTCGCGCGAGTGCCGCGTAGGCGACGCGGCGTTCTGCCACAGAACCGGACAGCGCGCCTTCGAGCAGGGCGGGCGCTTCGTCCGGTCGCGCGGCGACCAGCGCTTCCGTCGCTGCTGCACGCACGTCGCTGTTGGTGTCGAAGAGCGTGGCGCGCAACACATCGACGAGGTTCGCCGGTGCCAAGGTCCCCAAGGCACGCAACGCCGCTGCACGCACGCGCGGCTCATCGTCTTGTGCGCGCGACCAGCGTTCCAATAGCTCGGCCGCCGCGACTACGCGTTCGCTGGCAGCCAAGGCGATCCACTGCCGACGTAAGTCGCTGGACGCGGCTTCCATGCTGGGCGCCAAGCGCATGACGGCCGGAGCCAAGAAGGCCGCCTCGCGCTCACCGCGCGGCAAGTACTCGCCATGGAACGGGTCGAGACGCGGCGGTGTGCGCCAATCGAGCAGCAGTTGCAGCGCTGTGCGACGGTGCGCCTCGCCCACATCGACGCGTGCTCCGAACGCGACCAAGCGTTGGGCGTGCTGTTCTCCGCCAAGGCGCCAGTTGGCATGCAGTGCGCGCCGCACCAAGCCATTGCCAGCGCGGAAGGCATCCGTCGCCGCGCTGACAGGCACGCGTAGATCAAGCTCCATCAAGTCTGCGCGCTCGAGCTGCGCCGCGAGTGCTTCATAGTCAGCACTTTGCTGCTCGTCATAGATCGCGCGTGCTGCTTCGGCGGCCACACGCGATTCCTTGTCGGCGAGGAAGTTCGCGCAACTTGCCACTCCACTGCGGCGCAACGCGACTACTGCGGCGACGCGCACATCCGTGTTGGCGTGCGCAGCGAGGCCCTGCAGTTGTTCCTTGGAGGCATTGCGCCAGAGCGCGTAGGTCAGCGCATGACGCAAGGTGGGATCGCTCTCGCCCACAGCTGCAAGCCGCCCGACCAGTGCCTCGAACGAGCCAACTTGCGGTGTGCGCGCCAGAGCAATGGCCGCATACAACTGCACGCGCAGCGACGCATCGCCCAAGGCCTGCACATACGCCGACTCCAAGCCTGCGATACGCGTCAGGTCAGGCACGCGGCGATCACCCACCACGCGCCATGCTTGCGCACGCACTTCGGGTTGGGCGTCCGTGAGCAAGCGTGCGATCCCCAACGAGTCGAGGAAGTTCGGCCAATCGGCTTGGGGTTCGCGTCCGATGACGATGCCCAAGCCCCACACGGCGTGCACGCGCGCCAACAACGGAGCGGCAGCATTGCCCGCAACCTGCACCAACTGGTCGCGTCCTGCGCTGCCGCGCGTCGCGAGTTCCAAGTGTGCGTCCTGCCGCACGCGACGGTCCGCGTGTCCCAGCAAGCCGGCCAACTCGTCCACCGCGCGCAAGCGCATGCCTTCCGTCAGCAAGCGCTTGGTTTCGACGACCAGCGGATCTAGATGCGTGGTCTCGGTCGCCACGCGCCACAAGCGGCCCTTGCCTGTCTTGTTCCACCCCGCAACCCAATCGCTGATGTACAAGCCACCATCGATGCCAAAGTCGCAGTCCGTAGCCAACGGACCCCAAGCCCAGCGTTCCACCGGGCCGGGGGTGTAACTCGCGCCATCCGCCTGCACACCAAACGACAGGACACCACTCCACTCAGCTGCGCCCACGAAGTCGCACAAGAAGAAGTGTCCAGTATACTTGTCACCCGCGGTCAGGGCTGCGGGTGACAAGCCCGTTCCGGGATAGCACGCCAAGCCCGAAGGACCGTTCGCGATGTTGGCGCGCGGCGGCAGCACATAGGCCGCTTGTCCGTCAAAGTGCGGCAACCACAAGCGCTCGTCATTCCACGCGCCGCGCAGATTCGGTTCCTTGATCCACTGGTACGCCTGACGCCAGCCAATCTCGGCGGCTTCAACCACATGCACCCAACGCGCACGGTCTCCACCATCCGAGTTGTTGTCGCCGGTCCACAGGTTGCCCCAATCGTCGAAGGCCAGCTCCTGCGGATTGCGCAAGCCCGTGGCGTAGACCTCAAGGTTGCTGCCATCGAGATTCGAGCGCAGCACGGCACCTGTGTAGGGACTGTCGAGCAGCACACCTTCTTGGTTGACGACCTTGAAGCCGCGATCGCCGATCGACCAATACAGCAAGCCATCCGGTCCGAGCTGAATGCCATGCATGTCGTGACCTAGCAAGGCCACGCGGATGCCCCAACCTGTGCTTTGTGCCGTGCGTTGATCGGCCTTCAAGTCACCGTCGGTGTCGGCGAGCTTCCACATGGTCGGGATGCACGCGTACCAGACCTGACCTTTGTGCTCGAACAAGCCAGCAGCGATGCCATCGGCAGCTGCGCTGAAGCCATCCGCAAAGACCTCATCGCGGTCGATCTTGCGGTCACCATCGGTGTCCACGAGCACCTTGATGCGTTCGTGCTCGCGTTCAAAGCTTGGGAACTGATCTCCCAGATGCTTGCGGAACATGGCCACGCGATCCTCGACGCTGCGCGCAGCAAGATCGTCCTCCAGCCAGTCCATGTGCTCGCGGATGTCGGTGACACCCGCGTGGTGGCGGAACGTCTCCGCCACATACACCTTGCCATCGCGTGCAATCCAGAAGCACACCGGATGCGCCAACTGCGGCTCGGCTGCGAAGGTCTGTGCTGCATAGCCCTCCTTCAGTTGAAAGGTGGCCGCCGTGCGCGCCGCTTCATCCGAGGCTTGTGCTACCGGCGGGGTGTACTGCGCGTACGCAAGTGCAGGACCGAACAACGCGAGCGACAAGGTGTACTTCATCACTTGCCAGCTTTGGCCTGCATCTCGATGTGCACTGCTTCCAGCAGCTTCTTCGTGGCCAGAATGCCTTCCTTTTCCGAGAGGCGTGAGCCCTCGTACTCGATGCCGATGTGGCCGCGATACCCCGAGGCCGCGACAATCGCCAGCATGCGGCGGTAGTCGATGGTGGTCTCGTTGCCTTGCTCGTTGAAGTCGTAGCTCTTGGCGCTGACGGCTTTGGCAAAGGGCATCAACTCTTGCACGCCCTTGTAGCGATCGTAGTCCTTGCCTTCGCTCAGCCGGAAGTTGCCGAAGTCCGGCAGCGTGCCCACATACGGATGGTTGGCCGCCTTCATTACGCCAGCCAGCCACGAACCATCCGACGAGAGACCGCCGTGGTTCTCGACGATGACATGGATGCCAAGCGGCGCACCATGTTCGCCCAACACCCGCAAGCACTCGGCGACATGCTTGGCCGAGTCTTCGGGCGAGCCGTGTCCATGCGCGTTGACACGAATGGAGTGACAACCAAGCACCTTGGCCGCATCGATCCAACGCTTGTGCGCGTCGATCGCCTTACCGCGCGCTTCGCCCGGGCCATGACCGAGATCGCCTTCGCCGTCGATCATGATGAGCAAGGTCTTCACGCCCTGCTCATCTGCGCGCTTGCGCAGGTCCTTCAGGTAGGCCTGGTCCGAGACCTTGTCCTTGAAGAAGCTGTTGACGTACTCGATCGCGTGGATGCCGTAGACAGCCTTGGCCGTCTTTGCGAAGTCGCGGTTGTCGAGTTCCTTCTTCCACAGCGCGTTGTGCAACGACCACTGTGCCAGAGAGATCTGGAACAAAGACTCCTTCAACACGGTCGGCTTGTCTTCGGGATTCATCGCTTCCGGGTCTTGGCCCAGTGCCGAGGCACGAGCCGACGAGAGGGAACCGAGAGCAGCTGCGGCCCCGAGCGAAGCTCCGGCGGCCAAGACGGTGCGGCGGGTGAAATCCATGGCCGCATTGTTGCATCCGAGGACCGGTCCCGCGAGGGGCTTATGGCACTCAAGCTCGACCGCCACCACAGTCGATAGGCACCACCATGGCTTGGATCGACGCATTGTTTCGCCGGATGGTGCAGCTCGGGGCTTCGGACCTGCACATGACCTCGAATGTGCAACCCATGTTCCGGTTGCACGGCGACATGCAGCCGGTCGAAGGTTGCCCGGTGCTGACACCGGAGCAGATGCTCCCGATCCTTTGGGAGGTCGCACCTGAGCGCAATCGCGCCGAGTACGAGTCGTCGAACGACACGGACTTTGCCTACGAGCTCGAAGGTGTGGCGCGCTTCCGCGCCAACATCTTCCGTGATCATCGCGGGCCCGGTGCGGTGTTCCGTCAGATCCCGTCGAAGATCTTGACGGCCGAAGAGCTCAAGTTGCCGCGTGCTGTGGTGGACTTCTGCCAGCTGTCCAAAGGTCTGGTGTTGGTGACCGGTCCGACCGGCAGTGGTAAGTCAACCACGCTCGCCGCGATGGTGGATCACATCAACAAGACGCGTAGCGAGCACATCATCACGATCGAAGATCCGATCGAGTTCGTGCATCAGAACCAGCGCTGCCTAGTCAACCAACGCGAAGTGCATGCGCACACGGGCTCGTTCAAGCGCGCCTTGAGGGCGGCGCTGCGCGAAGACCCCGACATCGTTTTGGTCGGTGAAATGCGCGATCTCGAGACGATCGAGATCGCTATCGAGACCGCGGAGACCGGACACCTAGTGTTCGGCACGCTGCACACCTCGACGGCGGCCACGACGGTGGATCGCATCATCGATCAGTTCCCCGCTGATCGTCAGGCGCAGATTCGCACCATGTTGGCGAGTTCGCTCAAAGGTGTCGTTGCGCAGACGCTGTGCAAGAAGACCGGCGGTGGGCGAGTAGCTGCGTTGGAGATCCTCGTGGTCAACTCCGCCATTGCCTCGAACATCCGCGAAGGCAAGACGCACCAAATCGCTTCACTGATGCAGATGGGTGCCAAGACTGGTTCGCGCTTGCTGAATGACTCGTTGATCGAGCTCGTCAAGTCCGGTCAAGTCGATGTAGATCAGGCGTACCTGAAGTCCATCCAGAAGGATGACTTCGTCAAGAAGTGCCAAAGCGAGGGCATTCGCATCGCTGCACGCACAGAGGATGAAGGTGCACCGCGCGGTCCGTTGCCGGCGGCCACGCACGCCGAAGCGCAGCCTACGCAAACTACCAATACGACTCGTAGTGCTGGTGGATTTGACGACTTCAGGCGTCAACGCAGCACCTGACGCGTGGCTTAGTAGGAAGATCTTTCCTCTAAGGTCTTCGTGAGTTTCGCCAGCACAGACCTCGTGTGCGCTTGAGGGATAGGTTTCGGGTGATCCCGATGACTCTCTCTCACCGCGAAAGCGCACGATGAAGCACCTGTTGCTGGCCTCTCTAGCTGTTGCGACCGTCTCCGCAACGGCTAGTGCTCAACTTCAGTTTCGCCACACCACGACTGTGGACCTCGCATCCACAGCCACGGTAGGTGCCGCGCATCACATTGGAACGAACCCTTCTGCGATTGCGTGGGACGGGACCAACATGATGGTTGCAGGTTGGACGCTCTCGGGTGTGAGCCCGCGCGTGGCCATCGTGCGCGTGAGTACTCCGCTGACAGCACCGAGCTTTGGGGTGGCTTTCGGTGCCGTGAATGCGCCTGCAGCCAACCGTGGCTACTCCGGCGTAGTGACGGATGCGAATGGTCGCATCGGTGCCGCCTATGACGCAGGCGGCGCGGTGTTCGGCGGCATCAGCTTCTTCAGCCCTAGCGGCGTGCCGCTGTGGACGTTGCCTGCGCGCGGCAGCTCGGGCGTGGACCTCGATCCTGGCTTTAGTGGAGTCGATGCAGGACTATCGTACTTGGAGATTGGTAGTCCTCGCCGTCGGTTGGTGAATCCGTCCAACGGACTTGTCACCTACACCGGCACAACGGGCATGTCTTTGTCGCCGGTGGGCTTCCTCAGCACGAGCTGGCGCGATCATGCCTATGACCCGGCGACGGGTGATCTGTACACGCGTTCGAGCAACGACGTGTTCCGCCATGTGCGCACTGGTGGCAATGCCGTCACCAACTCTGTCTTGGTGAATGCGACGGATGCGACGGCGATCGTCGGCCAGAACATTGAGTTCCTCGATACGGCGCAAGGCGGCTTCGTCATCTACAACGATCGCACGAGCACTGCTGCTGATCAGTTGTTCACGAACGCTGTCAAGGTGGTTCGTACGGATGGTCAAGCAACCACCTTCAACCTCGCCGGCGTGGACATCGCCAGCGGTACAGGTTGGTACGACTTTGCGTGGGACGCGACCACTGCGCGCTTGGCGATTTTGGACTGCACCAATCGATTGGTGCATGTGCTCGAACTCTGCGCGCAGAACGATGCCGATGCAGACGGGACCATCGATTGCCTTGATGGCTGTCCTGCAGATCCACTCAAGCTCGCGCCTGGTGCGTGTGGCTGCGGTGTGGCCGATAGCGACAGCGATGGCGATGGCACGCCCGATTGCAACGACGGTTGCCCGAGCGATCCAGCAAAGACCGCGCCGGGCTTCTGCGGTTGTGGTGTGCCTGAGGCCGACACCGATCTCGATGGCACATCCGACTGTGCCGATGCTTGCCCGAACGACCCGCTGAAGGTTGCGCCTGGTGCGTGTGGCTGTGGCGCATCGGATGTGGATGCCGATGCGGATGGCACGGCGGACTGCAACGACCAGTGCCCCGGCAGTGCTCTCGATGCTCCGGTAGAGGCTGATTTGGACGGCGATGGCGTCGCGGGCTGCAACGATGCTTGCCCGAATGATCCACTCAAGCTGAGCCCCGGTGCGTGTGGCTGCGGCGTGATGGACTCGGGTGACAGCAATGGCAACGGCACGCTCGATTGCGCCGAAGCCATCGTGCGCTTGAGTCAGGTGTACGGTGCCGGTGGCAACACCTACTCGCTGCACCTGGCCGACTACATCGAGCTGTACAACGCAGGCGGTCAACCGCAAAGCCTGGCTGGTTGGTCGGTCCAATACGCGACAGCTACAAGCACGGGCACATGGTCCGTGACGCAGCTCGCGGGCACGATTCCTCCGCGCAGCTACTACCTCATCAAGCTAGCGAACGGCACAGGTCTATCCGCGGGTTCGGCGCTCGACTTGCCGACACCGGATGCCACCGGCACGCTCAACATGGCTGCCGACAACTTCAAGGTCGCGTTGAGCCGCAGTACAGTTCCCTTGACAGGCGCTCTGCCGGTGTCAACGGCACTGGTCGACATCCTCGGCACAGGCACGGCCAACGGTCGTGAGCCTTTGGTTGGTGGAACCAGCCTGGATAACGCTGCAGCGCTGAACACCAACAACGCCCTAGCGCGTCGCTGTGGTGGTGCGCAGGACACCAATCGCAGTGCAGCGGACTGGGGTACGGCGTTGCCTACGCCGCGCAACAGCACTGTCCAGAACTTTGGACTCAGCGTCACCGGCTTAGTGCAGCCGACCCATGTCAAGACGGGTGCGCAGGTGCGTATCGTCGCCAGCGCGACAAATGACCTTGATGATGCGCTCACGGCTGCCACCTACAGCGTGGATTTGAGCCCCATCGGTGGGTCCGCGACGCATCCTTTGGTGGATGACGGCACCAATGGCGACGAGCTCGCTGGCGACGGCTTGTACTCCTCGTATGTCACGATTGGTTCTGGAACCACCACGGGCACAAAGTACTTGCGTGTGCGCGCAACGACGAGCACGCGCGCCGGTGGAGCTCTGGTGGGCCTCATCGTCGCCAGCAGCGCTGCTCCCGCGAACGACAGCGCACATCATGCCGTCGCTCTGGTAGGCACCTATCCGCTAGCAGCTACTGGCACGCTTGCGGGTTCGTTGCCTGAGTACAACGCCATTGCACAGACCGGCACCACGGGCTCGTTGCTGCCCAATGTCGCCATGACGGCGCGTCGTGGTCAGTGGTACTCCTTCGTGGGTACTGGCAACACGATGACCGTCGATACTTGTGCCAGCTTGCCCGCTTTCGACAGCGTGCTGCAAGTCTTGGGCGGTACACCCGATGCCTTGACGGTGGTTGCCGTGGCGGATGACAGCGTGGGCTGCGGAGCCGGCGCGAACTCGCGAGCCACCTTCTGCAGTGTGGCTGGCGCACCGTACTACGCGTGGGTGTCGGCCTTCTCTGCAGCGGCTTCCACGGCGACTTACACCATCACTGTGACGGATGGGGCGGCGTGCAGCGGTGCTGTGCCGGTCATGCCGGTCACGATGGACTTGGCAAGTGCCTCCATCGTGGAAGGCGAAAGCACCTTCGGCCCCGAGCAAAACAACGGTTGTGATGCCAATACCGGTCGCTTCGTCAGCATCTCGGCCTCTTATCCGGCGACGAGAGTGCGTGGCACGGCGCGTCACTACACCGTTGTGCGCGACACCGACTGGTACCGCTTCCAAGCGCTGTCCTCGGATGTGCTCCAGGCCACCGTGCGCTCGCAAGGTGAGTGCGTGGTGGAGCTGCGTGCGCTGGATGCGTTGGGCAGCTGCGTGGCGCAATCCGCCGTAGTTGTGCAATCGGCGGCTGCTGCACGCGGTGCGAGCGCCACAGTGAGTGCCGGTGTCACGGCGGGGGCGTGGTACGCACTGCGCGTGGTGCCTTCGGGTGCTGGTGGTGGCGCTGTGTTCGGTGGCTACGCGCCATCGGGCACGGGCGTGCACTACACGCTGGATGTGCAACTGGGCGGTCCGCCGATCAATGACACCTGCGCGACGCCGCGAGCACTGCCGCTTGGTGGGGTGGTGGTGGCTGGCAACACGAGCTTTGCCGCTTCCGAAAGTGGCGCCGGTGCGTGTGCGCCGCTCGGGGCGGATGTGTGGTTCCAACTCACGACGGCTGCGACAGGTTCGATTGCGGTCGACACGCAAGGTTCGACCTATGACACGGTGCTCGAGCTCTACGACACCTGCGACGGCACGCTGCTCGCCTGCAATGACGATGCGGTAGGCACAGCAGCCGTGGT
>JBILXQ010000390.1:0-3210 GCA_044378375.1 Planctomycetota bacterium | reverse complement strand
TGTACTCCCACCACAACCACCAGCCGTCATCGCTCGTCATCGCCAACGTTGCGGTGCGCGGCGCCGCCGGCGAAGGCGCACCGGTGGCTGGCCCGGGCTGCCCGCTCGAAGCCGTCGGCCGACCCGTTGAGGGCGCGCCCGAGCTCGGCCCAGGGCCGGGCCGCGAGCCGGGCGTTGCCGGCCCTGGCGCCGTATCGCCGGGACCGTTGTAGTTAGGCGCCGGGCGCTGGCTCGTCGACTGGCCGGGGACTACACCGCTTCCACAGTAAGGTGCTTGCAGTAAAAGAGTTAGAGCGTAGGCGAGCAGCATGATTGGCCTTTCTGTGGCTGGATCCGGTCGGCCGACCGACCCGTGGGCTAGACGCAGAGGCTCTCAATTCGCGTGCCACCCGTCTAGAGACCCCTGGCGGGCCCCTTCTGCCGCTTGCCGCTACGGAGCCGTAACTCCGCCGATGCCCGGCTGCCGCCGAGTGATCCGCGCAGGGTACACTCGCGCCATGACCTCGCTCCACCTAGCCCCGCACGGGATCAATCTCGTGATTGAGACTCGCAGCGGTCGCGTGATCGCCGGACGCTTTGACGCCGTCCATGGCTTGGAGGCTTTGCTGCACGACGCGGATGTCTACGACCCTCCCTCTGGGGCGGATCCTGAAGCGTGGGTGCGCGAAACCGCCACCTACGGCGTGGATGTAAAACATCGCGATTACAAAGTCGACCTCGCCTCCGTTGTGCGCTGGCGCAAGCTGGGCGACATCGAGAAGCTCCCTCTCTGACCGTGAGTGCACATCCGAAGACTGCTGAACCGCTGTTCGCGGCGGCTTGGTCGACCAAGGCGTCGTGGGATACGGCTTGGCGCGAAGCCTCGTCAGCCTTGCGCGAAGGGCTGGGCGGACGCTCGCCCGACCTCGTCGTGGCCTTCGTCTCGCACGCCGTGGCCGGACCACGCGAAGAGATTGGCCAGCGGTTGTCCGCCGAGTTGCATGCCAAGACGGTCCTCGCTTGCGGCGCGCGCGGGGTTTTGGGCGGCGAGCGCGAGGTAGAAGCCGGCCCGGCATTGTCTTTGTGGGCGGCGTGCCTACCGGACACGGAGGTACGTCCTTTCGAGGTCCGCCTTGGCGGCGAAGAAGGCACGGCTGGCACAGCTTTCGAAGGCTTGCCCGAGGTGCGCGATGCGTCGCGCGCGGGGGTCCTTGTGCTGGCGGACCCCTATTCGTTCCCAGTGGTCGACTGGATAGAGGCCCTGCACGACAAGTTGCCCGAAACACCTGTGTTGGGCGGCCTCGCGGTGCCGGAAGAGGGCAGCGAACACGCATTGTTGTGCACAGCGAACGGTGTCAGCAATGCAGGCGCCATCGGTGTGGTGGTCGAAGGCGCGGTGGCGTTGAGCGCCGCTGTCAGCCAAGGCTGCAAGCCGGTGGGCAAGCCTTGGGTGGTGACGGGGTGCGAGGACAACCTCGTGCTCAAGCTGTCGGGACGGCCGGCGATGGAAGTGCTGATGGAGACGCTGGCGCAACTGCCGCCCGAGGAGCGCGAAGCGCTGCAGCGTGGCCCGTTCCTCGGCCTTGCGGTGGATGCGCGCAAGAGCGTCTTCGGCCGCGGTGACTTCTTGGCGCGTGGCCTGATTGGCATCGACAAGAAGCGCAGCGCCTTGGCTGTGGCGGATCCGTCGTTGCGCAACGGCATGAGCGTGCAGTTCCTGGTGCGCGACGCAGCCAGTGCAGGCGAGGACATTCTGCACAGCGTGGCGTGTGTGCGTGGCGCGCGGCGCTTCGACCGCACCAGCGCGGGTGCGTTGGTGTTCACATGCAATGGCCGCGGCCAACGCATGTTTGGCGAAGAGCACCATGATGCTCGCCATCTGCGCCAGGCTTTGGGTGCTGATGTGCCCGTAGCGGGCTTCTTTGCACTGGGCGAGATTGGCCCCATCGGCGGGCGCAACTTTGTGCACGGGTTCACCGCCTCGACGGCCATCTTCCACACACGCAGTTGATCAACATGGAAACCGCCAGCTTGTACTTTGTGGTCATCGCGGGCGGCTTGTTGGTAGCCGTGGCCTTGGCTGTGTGGGCCTTGGGCAAGGCGGCCAATGCCTTGCGGGAAGCGCGTAGCTTGCGCGACGAACTGGCGCGACGCGCCAACAACAGCGCGCAAGAGCAACAAGCGCAGCTGGATGTGTTGCGCCGACAGGTGGCCGACTTGGCCTCGGGGCGCGCGCTGCAGCGCGACATGGTGTTGGAAGGACGCTTGTGGGGCGACATGTCCACGGCGCAAGCGGTCAGTGTGCATGCTGCGGGCACAGCGCGCTTTGTGGATGTGCGCAGCCCCGGCGAGACCAGCTTGGGCGTGATCCCCGGTGCGCTGCTGATTCCGGTCGAGCAACTGGAAGAGCGTTGGCGCGAAGTTCCGCGCGATGGCAAGGCGCTCATCGTGTACTGCGCTTCCGGCGGGCGCTCGGCTGCGGCCTGCGAGTTCCTCGCGTCCAAAGGATTTGACAGCCTGACGAACTTGGATGCGGGCTACTCGGGCTGGAACGGGCCGCGCGCCAAGCCGTGAAGCGTCTCCTCTTCGTGCTGCTGGCGGGCTGCGTGCCGAACCCGGCGCCGGCGGTGGATGCGCAAAGTGCTCTGGAGCTACGCCGCGCAGGCCGCGTGAGTGAAGCAGCAGGAGCGTACGAAGAGCTGCTGCGCGCTGAACCGCGCAACGCGACCGTGTGGTGGGCCTACGCGGAGTTGCTGCGCCACGATCTGCGGCGCATGGCTGAGGCGGAGAACGCCTACGCGCGTGCGGTGGAGTCCGACTCGGGGCTTGCGGGCGCACATCATGACTACGCGACCCTGTTGGCTCAAACGGGACGGCTTGAGGAAGCGCTGGCTGAAGTGGATGCGGCGTGGAGTGCTGCACCCGAGGGCTCGGCGCTGCGCGCACAAGCCGAGCGCTTGCGCACCGAGCTGCGTGTGCGCAAGCTCGATGCAACGCGCGGAGTCACTTCGCCGCGCGAATGAGCTTGGTATCGAGAATGTGCTCGCCCACCAAGCGTCCCTCATAGACCAGACCTTCTACGGTCAAGTGCACTTCGTCCGTGAAGTACGCCGGGCTGATGATGTACTTCTCCAAGTCGAGCAGCGGCAGACGGTACTCGCTCGCCAACGCACGCACAGCGTCGTTGTAGGCCTTCATGCCCAACGCGAAACCGGCATCGTCCAAGTGATG
>JBILXQ010000388.1:0-3214 GCA_044378375.1 Planctomycetota bacterium | reverse complement strand
GACCACCGACGCACTGATTGCCACCAAGCCCGAGCCCAAGAAGGCTCCCAAGGGTGGCGGTCCGGGCGAGGACATGGACGGCATGGGAGGCATGGGCGGGATGGATTTCTGATCCATACCTGACTGTCAAACAAACCAGACACCACACCCCCAGCACACACACAACACCATGGCAAAGCAGATTCTGTTTGACGACAACGCCCGCGCCAAGATGCGCGTAGGCATCGAGAAACTCGCCAAGACCGTGCGCGTCACGCTCGGCCCGGCAGGTCGCAACGTCATCCTCGCCAAGTCCTTCGGTGCGCCGCACGTCACCAAGGACGGCGTGTCGGTGGCCAAGGAAATCGAACTGGCGGACCCCTTCGAAAACATGGGCGCCAAGCTCGTGCTCGAAGTGGCGAACAAGACCAACGATGTCGCCGGCGATGGCACCACCACCGCAACCGTGTTGGCCTCCGCGATCTTCAATGAAGGCCTGCGCTACCTGGCCACGGGCGTGAACACGATTGCGCTGCGCAATGGTGTGGACGCTGCGGTGGAAGCCGCAGTGGCTTCGATCAAGGCGCAAGCCAAGAAGGTCAAGTCGCGCGACGAGAAGGCCTCTGTTGCAGCCATCTCCGCCAACAACGACAAGGATGTCGGCAAGATGCTCGCCGACGCCTTTGAGAAGGTCGGCGACGAAGGCGTCATCACCATCGAAGAGGCCACTGGTCTCGACACGCGCGTGGAAGTGGTCGAGGGCATGGAGTTCGACAAGGGCTACCTGTCACCCTACTTCGCCACGGACCTGACGAAGCTCACCACCGAGTTCCAAGATCCCTTCATCTTCATCTGCGATAAGAAGATCTTCAGCGTGCGCGAGCTGGTGCCGGTGCTGGAAACCGCCGCCCGTCTCGGCCGTCCGTTGCTGATCATCGCCGAAGATGTCGAAGGTGAAGCGCTCGCGACCTTGGTCATCAACCGCCTCAAGGGCGTGTTGAATGTCTGTGCCGTCAAGGCCCCGGGCTTCGGCGATCGCCGCAAGGCCTACCTCGGTGACATTGCAGCCCTGACGGGCGGCACGGCCATCACGGAAGAGCTGGGCATCGCCCTCGACAAGGTGACGGCCGAGCACCTGGGTTCCGCCAAGCGCGTGCGCGTCACCAAGGACGCCACGACGATCATCGGCGGCAGCGGCTCGAAGAAGGAGATCGCCGAGCGCGTGGCGCAAATCCGCGTGCAGATCTCCAACACCAAGAGCGACTACGACAAGGAGAAGCTGCAAGAGCGTCTCGCCAAGTTGTCGGGCGGCGTCGCGGTCATCAAGGTCGGTGGCAAGACCGAAGCCGAGATGAAGTCGACCAAGGACCTGATGGAAGATGCGCTCAACGCCACGCGCGCAGCCATCCAAGAAGGCATCGTTCCGGGTGGTGGCGTGGCGCTGCTGCACGCGACCGAAGCCATCAAGGCTCTCAAGCTCAAGGGCGATGAGCGCTTTGGTGCCTCGATCGTGTTGAAGGCGATGGAAGCCCCGCTGCGTCAGATCGCCGAGAACGCCGGCGAAGATGGCGCGGTCGTGGTCGAAACCGTGCGCGAGCACGGTGGCAACATCGGTTGGAACGCGTTGACGGGCGAGTATGTCGACATGTTCAAGGCCGGTGTCGTCGACCCCGCCAAGGTGGTGCGCTGCGCGCTGCAGAACGCCGCCTCGATCTCGGGCTTGCTGCTCACGACCGACACGATGGTCACCGAGCTCAAGGACGAGAAGGCGCGCATCGAAGGCACGATGGCGTGATTCCAACGCGCTCGGACTCCTGCATGGCTTGGTCCTGCAGGAGTCCGAGCGCGCTTTTTTTCCTCGCGGCCCTCACTCGAAATCATGGCTGACAAGCGCGACTACTACGAAGTGCTCGGTGTCGAGCGCACCGCGGATGCGGACACGATCAAGCGCGCCTACCGCAAGTTGGCCATGCAGCACCACCCGGACAAGAACCCGGGTGACAAGGCTGCCGAAGAGAAGTTCAAAGAGGCAGCCGAGGCCTACGGCGTGCTGTCGGATGACGCGCAGAAGAAGCGCTACGACCAGTTTGGTCATCAAGCCTTCAGCCAAGGCGGCGAGTACGCCGGCCCGCAGTTCACCAACATCGAAGACATCTTCGAGGCTTTTGGTGGTTCGATCTTCGGCGACATCTTCGGCGGCGGAGGCCGGCGTCGCAGCGGTCCTCGCCAAGGTCGCAGCCTCAAGATCCAAGTCGAATTGACGCTGGAAGAGATCGACAAAGGTGTCAAGCGCACCATCTCGCTCAAGCGTAAAGAGAACTGTACACCCTGCAAAGGTTCGGGCTGCAAGCCCGGCACTGGACCTACGCCGTGCAAGACCTGCGGAGGCCGCGGGCAAGTGCACCGCAACCAGGGCTTCTTCACGATGGCAGCCCCCTGCCCTTCGTGCCGCGGTGCGGGACAGACCATCGAGTCCCCGTGCGGCACCTGCAGGGGCGCAGGCAAGATCGACGACAAGGCGGACATCGAGATTCCGATCCCTGCAGGTGTCGAAGATGGCATGACGCTGCGCGTCGAAGGCCAAGGCGATGCCGGTGAGTCGAATGCTCCGCGCGGCGATCTGTACGTGGTCGTGCGCGAGGTCGAGCACAAGAGCTTCCAGCGCGAAGGCGCGGACCTGATCTGTGCCTTGCCGTTTGCCTACACGCAGTTGGTGTTGGGCGACAAGGTGGAGATCCCCACGCTGCGCGGCAAGACATCGTTGTCCATTCCGGCAGGCACGCCTGCTGGCAAGATGATTCGCCTCAAAGGCGAAGGCCTACCGCACATCGAAGGCCGCGGGCGCGGCGATTTGCATGTGCGCGTGGATGTCGAGATTCCGACCAAACTCACGGATCGCCAGAAGGACCTGCTCAAGGAGTACGCCGAGATCGAGAAGAAGAGCTCGGGCGGTACTTCGTTCTTCGACAAGATCCGCAACATGCTCTGAGTGGCGCACATGCAAGAGAACGAAGGCACACAAGACCAATCGCAAGCGGAACCTACGGAACCGCAAGTGGCCGCGGTCATCGACGGTTCTGCGGAGCAACTCGCCGCACAACGGGACGAGTACTTGCGCAACTGGCAACGCGCGCAAGCGGACTACCAGAACCTGCGTCGTCGCGTGCAAAGCGACATCGACGCGGCGGTGCATCGTTCGAAGAAGGGCTTCTACAGCGAGCTGTTGCTGGTGCTC
>JBILXQ010000387.1:0-3217 GCA_044378375.1 Planctomycetota bacterium | reverse complement strand
TCACCAGCGGGCGCACCAAGCGCATCGTCGTCTCTACCTCCGGCAGCTCGGGCATGCTCGCAATTATGCGCGCACACCCAGCAAACGATAGAGACGCTCTTCCAGTTCCGCCCAGCCCGGCGTAGCACTCGTGCGCGGCTGCGGCAAAGTCACGGGCACGATCTCCTTGATGCGACCAGGGCGTGGCTCCATCACCACGATGCGATCAGCCAGCTGCAACGCCTCTTCCACATCGTGCGTGACGAACAAGATGGTCATGCCCTCTTGCTTCCACAGGCGGTGGATCTCGGCGCGCAGCTGCAAGCGCGTCAGCGAGTCGAGCGCGCCCAACGGTTCGTCCATGTAGACGATGTCCGGTGCCACAGCCAACGCGCGTGCAACGGCGACGCGCTGGCGCATGCCGCCCGACAGTTCGCTGGGATAGCTGCGTTCAAAGCCCTTCAAACCGACGAGCTCGATGTAGCGCGCCACGATGCGCGCTTGCTCGGCCTGCGGCTTGTGACGCAGCCCCAAGGCCACGTTGTCGTACACCGAAGCCCACGGAAAGATGCCGTACTCTTGGAACACGAACACGCGGCGCGGATCCGGCCCGCGCACCGGCTCGCCATCGATCTCGACCACACCGCTGTCGGCTGTTTCAAAGCCACCGAGGATGTTCAGCAGCGTGGACTTGCCGCAGCCCGAAGGCCCAAGCAAGCACACAAACTCGCCGGCGCGCACATCCAGATCGACGGGCACTAGGGCCTGCAGCGCTTGCCCGCCGCTGTGATAGGTCTTGCCTACACCACGCACATGAATCTTCATTTGCGGAACCCCCAGCGCACTTCGTCCAAGAGTTCGAGACGCCGTACGGCCCAATCCAAACCGATGCCGATGAGGCCGATGATGATCATCGCTGCGACGACGAGGTCATAGCGATTGCCCATGTTGCGTGCGTCGATCACAAGGAACCCAAGCCCTGAGTTGACTGCATTCATCTCGGCCGCCACGACGACGAGCCATCCAATGCCCAGCGCCATGCGCAAGCTGGTGATGATCTGCGGCAACGCCGCGGGGAACACCACACGCCGGAACAGCTCGAAGCCCGTGACGCCGAAGTTCTGTGCCGAGCGCACATACACCAGCGGGATGCTCTGCACCGCCGTCATCGTGCCCGTGACGATCGGGAAGAACGCCCCGAGGAAGATGATGAAGATCGCGGCCTCATCTTGAATGCCGAACGACAGCACCGCGATCGGGATCCACGCCAAAGGCGAGATCGGGCGCAGGCCTTGCACCAGCGGGTTGATCGCTAGGTACACGCGCTTCTGCCAACCGGCCCAGAGCCCCAACGGAATGCCGATCAACGCCGCCAAGGCAAAGCCCGTCAACACTCGGAACAAGCTCGCCATGGCGTAGCGCACCAGTCGTCCATCGCTGGCCAGCTCGACCAGCGCAGGGAATGTGTCGAACGGCGTCGGAAAGATGCGGATCCGCCGGGTTTCGACCGAGCCGTCCGCTGCCGTGGTCGTGAGGTTGTACTCCGTCGACCAGGAGTACAAATGCCACAACAGCAACAACACGATTGCCACGAGCAAGGGCCACAGCCAAACCTCGTAGCGTTGTACCGGACGGTTGCTCACTGGATCTGCTCAGGGTTTCTGGGCGCGTGCAGACGAAGGCGGGAAGGCCACCAGTTCCTGGGGCTCACGCAAGCCGCTCGCGAAACTTGTATCGCAGTATTCCTCAAAGCGCATGCGCCGCTCAATGACCTTGGTTTCGACCGCAAGATCCATGATCTCGTCGAAGGTGTCCTTGGGCGGTACAAGTCGGCTGTACGCCACGCGATTCGGCTGCAGGAGCACATGCTCCAACAGCTTGGGATCTTGGTTGTAGAAGAGCTTGCCGACAACTTCAGCAGCGCGCTTGCGGTGGTCCAAGCTGTCTTCCGGATCGTCCAGCCATGCGCCCGAATCCGCGATGCCTTGCACGAGTTCCTGCACCAGCGGGCGGCGCTCTTCGATGATCTCTTGGCGCACCACCAACACACATGAGATGAAGTCGGGCCACAGGTCCTTCATGAAGTAGAGGATGCGCCCATACCCGCCGATCTCGGCCTTGGCATTGTGCGGCTCGCCCACGATGTAGCCTTCGATCGAACGCGCGGCGAGCGCACTCGCCATGTCGGGCGGCGCCATCTCCACCAGCTCGATCGCCTGCGGCTCCATGCCGCGCTGCTTCATCATGCGCCGCATGAGCAAGTTCTGATTCGAGTACCGACTCGGCACTGCGACGCGCTTGCCAGCCAAGTCTTCAAATCGCTGCACCGGCGAGTCCTTGGCAATCGTCAACGCGCTCCCGTCGCGATGCCCGAGGTACACGATCTTGACCGGCACACCATCGGCCACCAACTTCATCGCCAAAGGCGCGATCATGAAGGTCGCATCGATCTTGCGCGCGATGAGCGCCTCCTTCATGGTCGGGAAGTCGCCAAAGCGTTGCGACTGAAAGACGGTGCCCGCCTGACTGTGTTCGGTGGCCCAACTGGTCACCGGGCAGGTCAGGTGTCATGTCACCGGCAGGAAGCCGACCATGAAGCGGTCGCGCACCTGCTCCTCGACGGAGGCAGAGGTGGACTTCACCTCGGGCATGTATTGAGGATTGTGGTTGAGGCGACGGTTGAGCCACCACAGGCCCCCGAGGACCACGAGGAAGCCGATGAGGATGCGGAGCTTCATGGGTCTATCTTATCGCACTATAAGCCGGCACACTCAAATGGACCAACCGTTTCCGATACCCAGACGCCCCCCTTGCGGGGCATGATGTGCATCCCTCCATGCAATACGGCTTCCTCCTCGATCATCGCCGCTGCATCGGCTGCCACGCCTGCACCGTCGCCTGCAAAAGCGAAAACGACGTGCCGCTGGGCAGCTTCCGCACCTGGGTCAAGTACCAGGAAAAGGGCCGTTTCCCGGCCGTCAAGCGGCACTTCGCGGTCCTGCGCTGCAACCACTGCACCAAGGCGCCCTGCGTCACGATTTGCCCCGTCAATGCGCTCGAGAAGCGCAAGGACGGCATCGTCGACCTCGACCGCGATGCGTGCATCGGCTGCCGCGCCTGCATGCAGGGCTGCCCCTACGACGCCATCTACCTGAACGAGGACACGGGCTCGGCCGAAAAGTGCCACTTCTGTGCGCACCGCGTCGAAAAGCAGCTCGAGCCCGCCTGCGTGGTCGTG
>JBILXQ010000386.1:0-3248 GCA_044378375.1 Planctomycetota bacterium | reverse complement strand
TCACCAGCATCGTGCGTCCGTTGCTCTTGGTGCCCCTGTTGTTGCCACCGCTGGTGTTGGCGATGGCCTGCGTGGGCTACACCCATTGGCGTGGTGGTCTAGCTACCGCCGTGATCATGGGGGTAGGCACCTATCCATTGGTGGCGTTGTACACCGCGCGCGCAGCCGAGCGCATCGATGGTCGGCGCGTCGATGCCGCGCGTTTGGTGGGCGGCTTGTGGGCTGTGTTGCGTGTGGAGTGGGCACTGGTGCGCTCCGTTGCCTTCGCTGCAGCGGCCTTCGCCTTCGTGTTCACGGTGAACGACTTCGCTGTGGTGGACTATGTCAGCTCGTTGGGTCCCAAGTACCCGGTCTATGCCGATGACATCTTCGCCTCTTGGCGCAGCGGCAACGACACCAGCAAAGCAGTGGCTGCGGCGTGGCCGCTGGTACTTTTGACATTGTGTGCCGTGGTGCCGGCCATCGTGGTGTTGCGCAAGTCGGCTCTGTACGCCTTTGAAGGCGACTTCCGCGCGCCGTCGCGTGTGCAGTTGGGGCCTTGGCGTTGGCCCTTGGGTCTGGCCTTGGTGTTGTTGGTGGCTGCTACGGCTGTGGCGCCGCTGGCGCGATTGGTTTGGGAGGCCGGTGGAGGACGCGTGGGCTTTCAATGGGCCGTGGTCGGCGCGAGCTTGGGCAAAGCGCTAGACAACGGGCGCGCGAACCTTCAAGCGAGCCTGTTGTATGGCTTAGGAGCGGCACTCCTGTGTCTGCCCGTGGGTCTGGTACTAGGCCATGCCATGGCGCGCACGCGTAGGTTCTTGTTGGTCGGTACGGTGCTGTGCGTGCTGCCGCTGTGCGTGCCGCCGATTCTGTACGGCATCGGCAACCTCGCCCTCTGGAATCGCGCCAGTACTGCGGCGCTGTACGACTCGGGCTGGATGGCGGTGGTGTTGGAAGCAGGGCGCTATGTGCCGCTGGCCATCTTGGGTGTGGCGGCTGCAACTGCGGCGACAGATCGTCGCATTGAAGAGAGCGCGCGCCTGGCCGGAGCAGGTCCGGCGAAGACCATGGGTCGCATCGTGCTGCCTGCCTTGGCAGGGCCGCTGGTGGGGGCAGGCACCGTGGTCTTTGTGTTCTGTGTGCGCGAATTGGACGCGGCTATCTTGGTTCCGGCCGCCAACGGCACAGCGCTGTTCAGGCTCTACAACGCCGTGCACTTCGGGCGCGACGAGATGGTGGCGGCGCTCGCTTTGTGGATCTGCTTCTTTGTCTTGGTTCCCGGCATCTTGTGGAGCACCTTCGCCAAACGGAGGATGGGAGGCCTGCCATGAAGCCGGCGGTACTCGTACATCAACTGCGCGTCGAAGTCGCCGGGCAGCCTTTGCTGCGTCAAGTTTCCTTGACGGTGGAGCCCGGTGCTTGGTGCGTGGTCGTTGGCCCTTCGGGCGCAGGCAAGACCACGCTGCTGCGCGCGATCGCTGGCTTGCAACCGCTGGTGGCCGGGTACATCGAGCTGGAGGGCGTGCGCGTCAGCGAAGGGCGCGTCTCCCTAGTTCCGCCCGAAAGGCGCGGCGTAGGCTTGCTGTTTCAGGGCGGCGGGGCGGGGTTGTGGCCGCACATGACTGCCCAAGCCACTGTGGAGTTCGTGCTGTCCTGCCGTCATGTGCGCCGTGCCGAGCGCGCATCGCAGGCGCTGCGCTGGTTGGAGTTGGTCGAGTTGGGCCCGCTTGCGGCTCGCCGCCCCGGCGAACTTTCGGGTGGTGAAGCGCAGCGCTTGGCATTGGCGCGCGCACTCGCGGCCGAGCCACGCACGTTGCTCCTAGACGAGCCGCTGGGGCCGCTCGATGCCCCCTTGCGTGCAGAGCTCGTTCAACGCTTGGCAGACTTGCGGCGTCAACGCCAGTTGACACTGCTGCATGTCACGCATGACCCCGGTGAAGTGGGCCTGCACGGTACCTCTGTAGTCCGGCTCGACCACGGTACAGTTGACGGCTAGCTCCATGATCCGCGCTCAAACCATCCTAGGCAGCGCCATCGCCCTTCTCGGAGTGACGGCCTTGGTGTTGGTGTTCCGTACGCCCGCGGAAGTGGCGCCTGCGCGCAGCTTCACTTCTTCGCAGCAGTGCAAGGAGTGCCATGCGCAAGAACATGCGGAGTGGTCCGCTTCCCAGCATGCCCACTCGTGGCTGAATCCCGATGTGCGCGCCTTGTCGAACGACTTTGCCAACACGGATTGCATCGACTGCCACGCACCGCAAGAGATCTACAGCACGGGTATCGGTGCACGTGTGCTGCCGCGTGCCTCGCGCCGCGCCGAAGGCGTCGACTGCATCGCCTGCCATGCCTTGCCCGATGGAGGTGTCGCGGGCACCAAGGACAATCCGGCCGCACCGTGCCGGCCGCAAGCGATGGCTTCCCTGAAGAGCGTGGATCACTGCGCTGGTTGTCACGACCAGCACAAGACCGTCTCGCAATGGCGCGAGACGCAGTACGCGGCACAAGGCATCGGTTGTGTGGAGTGTCACATGCCTGCGCGCGCCGATGGCTCGGGGCATGACCACACCATGCACGGCGGCCATTCGCTGGAGACGGTGCGCAAGGCGGTCACGCTTGTAGCCGAGCGTAGCAAGGGGCTGGTGCGTGTGGCCTTGACGAACAGCGGCGCAGGGCATCACTTCCCTACAGATGAGCGTTCGCGCGCCGCCGACTTGTGGTGGCGCCCTGTTGCGCCGGAAGGTGCTCCCGCCGAATCGTGGCGGCATCTCTGGCGCTTCCGCAGTCCGTACCGGCATGAGGTCGACTTGGTGGACACCTTGTTGCCGAGCGCAGCGACGAAAGAAGTCTGGGTGGATGATCCCGCCAGCCAAGGGGCTGTGGAAGTGGCCTTGACCTACAAGCGCACACCGTATTGGAAGGATCCTTTGCGTCCAGATCCCGAGACCGAAGCCGAGTTCGTCCATCGCGTGGTGTTGCAGCCATGAGCCTTCGTTGCGCGTTGGCTTTGGTGTGGGGCATGGGCCTGGTGGCCTGTGGTTCCGAACCAGCTGGACCGCAAGCCACCTTCATCTACGAGCCTGTGTTGCAGAGCGCGCTGGCCGCTTGTCCCGCGCCTGACGTTGCCGCGACTAGCGCACCGTCCGCAGCGCTGCCTGAGGGCGCAGAAGAGTACTTGGAAGCCGCTGTGTCGGCGTGGTCGGGAAGTGATGTGCGCTCGCGTGAATTGACCCTCACGGATGTCCAGCGCGCTGGTCGCGGTTTGGTGCCCGCGT
>JBILXQ010000385.1:0-3251 GCA_044378375.1 Planctomycetota bacterium | reverse complement strand
AAGTCGTCCTTGAAGTACCACGCAGCACCACCCGTGGTGGCGAGCATCAACACCGCGATCAGCGCGCCCGACGAGCTCTTCTTCGTGGGCGCCGCACCAGCTGCGGGTACAGCCGGTCCATCGGCCAAGGCCTCGAGCGCGCGCAGCAGCTCTTGTGCACTCTGGTAGCGCTGCGCAGGATCCTTCTTCAGCAGACGATCGACAATCGCCGCCAAGCCTGCGTCCACCTGCGGGGTCACTTCGCGGATCGTGCGCGGCTCGACCGACAGCACTTGACGCACGATGTCGCGCGTGTCTTTGCCCTCGAACGGCGTGCGGCCACTCAACAGGCGGAAGGCGGTCGCGCCTAACGAATACAAGTCGCTGCGCACATCGACGCGCTCGCCGCGAATCTGCTCGGGCGGCATGAAGTGCGGTGTGCCAAAGACCTTCTTCTCGCCCGTGGGCGGTTCCTCATCTTGCGCATGCGTGGCCAGACCCAGATCCGCGATCTTGGTCTGCCCGACATGGTTCTGCATCAAGTTCGCCGGCTTGATGTCGCGGTGCACGATGCCGCGTTGTTCGGCGTAAACGAGGCCCGCTGTGGCGTCAAGCAAAATGGACAGCGTCTCGTCCGGCGAAAGGCTGCGCCCATTGCCGACGCGATCTTCGAGCGTGCCGCGCTCCATGTATTCCATGGAGAGGTAGTGCACGCCGGCATCTTCACCCACGTCGTAGACGGTCACGACATTGGGATGGTTCAAGGCGGCGGCGGCGCGCGCTTCGCGTTGGAATTGCGCTACGAACTGCGGATTGGCCGCGTACTTCGAGGCGAGGATCTTGAGCGCCACCTTGCGCTGCAAGTTCTCCTGCGTGGCCAGCCACACGCTGCCCATGCCACCTTTGCCCACTTGCTTCTCGAGCTGGAACCCGCGCACGCGCGGCGTAGCCTTCGTCGCGGGCTCGCTGGCGGGCGGGGCAACCACGCGCACAGCGAGCTCTAGCGTGCCCACACGCACCGTGTCCCCGTCGGAGATCGCTGCGGTACTGACCTTGGCGCCATTCACATAGGTGCCACCGGCAGAGCCCAAGTCCTTGATGGCCCAGCGTCCATCCTTGGCGCGCGCGAAGGCACAGTGCACGCCTTCGACCTCCGCTTCGGTGCGGACCCAACTGGCGCGCTTGGCATCCGAACCCACCACCAGAGCCCCATGCTCGGGCAGGGGCATGGAGGGGCCCGACCCGCCCACGATCTCCAAAGTCCACTGTCCGCTCACTCGCTCTCCTTCAGTCCTTCGTACAACGCGCTGCCGACGCGCACCCAGTGGGCGCCGCGCGCGATCGCTAGATCGTAGTCGCCGCTCATACCCATCGACAATTGGCAACCACCCGAGAACAGCGCTTCTTGTTGGGCAGCTAGAGCCGCGCAGCGCGCAAAGACCTCCTCCGCAGCATGGCGAGCAGCCTGTGCGTCCTCAAGCAGCGGCCCCATGGCCATCAGGCCGACGACCTGCATCTGCGTGGCTTCGCGGGCGGCCACCAGCAGCTCCCTCAGCTCGCCAGGATCTAGACCGCCCTTGGTCTCTTCCGGCCACAGCTTGAGCTGGATGAATGCGGTGCGCTTCAAACCCTCTTCACGACAGATGCGCTCGCAGGCCTCCAGCAAGCGCACGGAGTCAATCGAGTGCAGCACCTCGGCACAGAGCAGGACACGCCGCGCCTTGTTGCGCTGCAAGTGGCCAATCCAATGCCAACGCGGGTGGAGGTGCGCCAGCTGTGCGTGCTTGGACTCCAGCACATCCGCGCGGTTCTCGCCCAAATCGCGTTGGCCCAGCGCCAGCAGTTGCTCGCACACCGCGGCAGACACCGTCTTGGTTACGGCCACCAAGCGCACAGACTGTGGGCTGCGCCCAGCCGCCGCCGCGTAGTGTGCGATGCGCTGCTGGATGCGTTCGAGGTTCGTCTGCAACAACGAAGGCCCGTCCACGTCACAACTCCGCATCCGCGACCAGCGGATGCACCAAGTCCAAGCGCAAGCGTGCGCGTGTGCGCGGTTCGACTCGCGCGAACTCGGCGACGCGCAAGCCCGCTACCCACACCACGCGTTCATCGGCAAGCACGATCGGCACACGCTCGCGGCCTTCGCGCGGCACACCGGCCGCGGCCAAGAATCCGTGCAACGAGCCTTCTTTGGGCCAACCCAGCGGATGGAACCGATCACCAGGCCGCGGGAACCGCACCGCCAGTTGTTGCGGCAAGAAACGCGGATCCAATTCAACGGACAGGCGGCGCGCCAAAGGCGCACAGTTAGGGCCCAACTCCTGCACAGTGGCGCGAATGCTGCGCCCGTCGTCCAGCGCGACTAGGCCGGGCAAGGTCAGCTCCACGCTCGGCGCGGGGTTGTCCCACACGTCGTCAAAAGGAAGTGACAACTGTTGCGGGTGTACGTCACGCGCCACGCGCGGCGGTTCCAACAGCACGCGATCCGAGCGCAGCACTAGGCTCCACCCATGCGGCATGGCCAAGCGTGCCGTGCGGCCGCGCGACAACAGCTCCACTGCGTGTTCCAGCACCGCGCGCTGCACGAAGGTTCCAATGCCCTCGTGGAGCAAGCGCGCCAACACGCGCCGACGCAGCGCCCGCGGCAGGGCCATCAACACACCCCGCGCTAGCGAGCCACCCCAGTAGCCATCTGTCACCCCGCGCCGCGCCGCCAAATGCACCGGTGCGTCCCACACGATCAGCGCGGTGGCGGCCGCCAGCTCGGCATCCATGCGCAGCACATCCGCACCCACGGGTGCGAGTGGATGCGCCCGTTGAGCTGCTGCCTCGGCCTCGTCCACGAAGGGCAAGTGCACATGCTGCAGCGCAGCACGCAACTCACCGCGCGACAAGCAACGCAACGGCCGCACGAGCGTCTGATGTCCGCGGCGTTCGCGCGCCGCAACATGGATCCAACCACCTACTTCGCCGGTGGGGCGCACATCGCCTAGCGCGATCGTGCTGTACGCGTTCTGCGCGGCCCACGCGCACACGGCATCCAGAGGTGCTGGCTGTCCCTGCACGCCTTCCAATGGCACCCAGCGCACGCCCAAGTGCCGGCACAGCTCGCGCGCCGTCTCGGCCTCTGCCGTCGCGCCTCCCACATGCACCGCCACCAGCTCGGGGCGCGGGTGCGCGGCCGCCGCCAAGGCCACCAAGGCCGAGGACCCGATCCCACCCGACAGGGCGATCGCCAAAGGCTCTGTCGCGGCCAAACCCGCTCCACGGGC
>JBILXQ010000384.1:0-3256 GCA_044378375.1 Planctomycetota bacterium | reverse complement strand
CCTGATGATCGCGCTATCTATGCGTGGAGTGGTGGCAAGATCCGACGCATCGACCTCGCCACGGGGGAGGCTACGGTGGTCCCGTTCCGCGTGCGTGCCACTCGCGAGGTGCAGCCCGCCGTGCGCTTTCCTGTAGAGGTGGCTCCAGAGTCCGTGCCGGTCAAGATGTTGCGCTGGACACGCGTGGCCCCGGATGGTCGTTCCGTAGTGTTCCAGGCGTTGGGGCACCTGTGGTAGCGCACGCTAGAGCCGGCTCAACTCGCAGCGCCCAACGCAGGGCCTGTGGCACGCTTAACTAAGGATGAGCGGTTCGAGCATTTCCCGTCGTGGTCACGCGACGGCCGTTGGTTGGTGTACACCACATTTGACGATGCGGACTTGGCGCGTGTGCAGGTTTGGGATGCGCAGCAGCGCACAGCGCGTCAAGTGAACTTGCCACAAGGGCACTGGGCCCATCCCGTGTTGTCGCCGGACGGGCGCTGGCTCGTGCTTGAGAAGACAGGTGGTGGTGGCATCGTCTCGCCGCTGTGGGGCAGTGATCCCGGTGTGTGGCGTGTAGACTTGACTGAAGCTCAAGCCCCTAAGCGCATTGCGAAGTCGGGTTCACGGCCGCAGTTCGGGGCTACCAGCGAGCGTGTGTACTTGACCAAGCGTGACGGCGGCAAGGACAGCGATGGCGTGTCGCTGGTCTCGCTGGCGCTGGATGGCAGTGACGAGCGCGTGCACGCCACTTCGGATTGGGCTGTTGAGTTCGCCGTCTCTCCAGACGGACGTTGGCTCGCCTTCAGCGAGCGATTCCGTGCGTATGTCACGCCTCTGCCCGAGACTGGCCGTGCCATCAAGTTGTCGCCGAGCACTAAGTCCCATCCCGTGGTGGCGATCAGCGAAAATGCAGGCGAAAACCTGCATTTCTCAGGCGACTCGTCCCGAGTGTATCACTCGTTGGGTCGCACGCTCAGTGTGATCGATCTCCAGTCTGTGCTCGCCGAGCTGCGCGCTGGCAAGAGTGTGGCCAAAGCTGTGTCCACTACTTTGGACATCGGCTTCGAGGTGCCGCACGCCAAGCCTGACCATGTGCTCGCGTTGGTGGGGGCCAAGCTCGTGACGATGCGTGGGCTTGAAGTCGTCAATGATGGGGTGATCGTGGTGCGCGCGAACCGCATCATCGCAGTAGGGCCGCGCAGCTCGACTCCTCTGCCCGCAGATGCGCGCGTCATTGACTGCAGCGGCATGACCATTGTGCCTGGCTTGATTGATGTGCATGCACACGGGGCGCAAAGCGCAGGTGGTGTGATCCCGCGTCACAACTGGATTCATGGTGCGAATCTCGCCTATGGCGTGACTTCGATTCATGACCCGTCGAATGACACGAACTCCATCATGGCGGTCGGCGAGCTAGCCCGCACCGGCGCCATTCTCTCGCCGCGTACTTGGTCTACGGGCACGATCCTGTACGGTGCTCAAGGCAGCTTCAAAGCAGAGATCGAATCTGTCGACGATGCGCGTCGTCACTTGCAGCGCTTGAAGGCGGTCGGCGCGATCAGCGTCAAGAGCTACAACCAACCGCGTCGCGACCAACGCCAGATGGTGCTGACTGCTGCGCGCGAGGTCGGCATCATGGTGGTGCCTGAAGGCGGTTCGTTGCTGCAACACAACTTGACGATGGTGGTGGATGGACACACCGGCATCGAACATTCGCTGCCGCCTGAGCGCGTGTACCAAGATGTCGCGCAGTTGTGGGGGGCGACGCAAGTGGGCTACACGCCGACGCTCGTGGTCGGCTATGGCGGCATTTGGGGCGAGAACTACTGGTACCAAGAGACGGATGTCTGGCGCGATGAGAAGCTACTGCGCTTCGTGCCGCGTCAAATTGTGGAGCCGCGTGCTCGTCGTCGCGAGAAGGCGCCGATCGAAGACCACAACATCTTGCGCAGTTGCGGCATCGTCAAAACGCTGGTGGATGCGGGTGCGCGCGCACAACTGGGCGCCCACGGTCAGTTGGCAGGTCTTGGTGCGCACTGGGAGCTTTGGTTGCTGGAGGCGAGTGGCATCGGTGCGCATTTGGCGTTGCGTTCGGCGACGCTGGATGGTGCGCGGTACTTGGGCCTCGATGCGGATCTAGGTTCGTTGGAGACGGGCAAGCTCGCTGATCTGGTTGTGCTGCAACGCGATCCTTTGCAGAGCATTCGCCACTCGACCGCGATTCATGCGGTGATGCTCAACGGTCGGCTGTACAGCGGTGAGGACTTGGCACCGGTGGATGGTGGCGCGGGGCAAGCACCGCGCTGGTTCCACTCGGGCTTGGCTACGGGTTTGCCGTTGGGCGATGCGGGTGCTGCGTGCGCGGGTTGCGGCGCGCATTGAGCACAGCTGCGCTCAGCTACGGAGGCTCCGCTTGACGGTGCGCCACGCAAGCCAGAGGAACACAAGGAAGCCTGCGATCGCTGCACCGACAACCCACGGCTGCTGCGCCATGGCCTCAGCTTTGGCGCCCAGTGTCGCAGCCAGATACGCGAAGGTGACGCTCACCAATGCGCCACCAAGGACTACGGCTAACACCGTTGCACCGCGTGAGAGGCCGACTAGTTGGCCTACAAAGGTTCCACCGATGGAGCCCGAGGCCGGTAAAGGCAAATAGACAAAGATCATGGTGCCTACGAATGCCATGCGCCGCAGGCGCGGGTACTCGTTCAAGACTGCCTCGGCGCGCTGGTGCGCGTCTTTCAAGCGCCGCGCAGCGAACGGCCAGCGGGCTAGCAGGCCGAGGAACACCGCCAGCGAGGTCGCGAGCACGAGGTCGACGAGCACAGCCAGCGCTGCTAGTCCCCATGGGCCAAGTGGCACAGCTGCGGAGAGTCCGCTGAAGATGACGTACTTGCCTGGGATGGTGGCGAGAGCGAACGCGAGTGCCCAGACAGCCGGTGCGTTGTTGGCCTCGGATACGAGTGGATAGGCGCCAAGGAAGGCGAGGAGAGCGAGCGTGCTCACCAACCAGAGCAGAGGGAGTCGCTGTTCGAGTGGTGAGGTGGGGGGCTTGGGCTGCATGCGCGGATGTAGCTACGGATGATGTCAAGTTAGGCGTGACTCTCCATGTCGGTGTCCCGCAATCGAGATGTATGTCTTTTTATTCTAAGTACTTAATAGGATCTTTAGTGCGTATTGGGGTGTATAGCTCTTCTGGGTCGCGGCTGCGATCCTCCCTCTCGTTCGCACTTCCCGCACGAAACCACCTTTCCATGCTTGCACCGAGTATCGA
>JBILXQ010000383.1:0-3280 GCA_044378375.1 Planctomycetota bacterium | reverse complement strand
TGCGTGCCGCATCGGCGCTAACACCTAGCCTCTTGCCCATCTCCTCGTAGGAGAGGCCGTCGAGAAAGCGCAACAAGATGGCACTCTTGTGCGGCTCGTCCAGCTCGAGCACGGCGTGAGCGAGCTCGGCTTGTAACTGAGCACGAGCAACCAAGTCGTCTGTGGCGGGTGCGTGGCGCTGCTCTTCGCTGGCGTAGTGCTCAATCTCCTTGCGGCGAAGCTCTCTCCGCGCGGTTGCGCGCGCCATGTTCTGCACCACTTTGGCCAGCCAAGCCCGCAAGTCACGCTGCGTATTCCACGCACGCTGTTCACGCATTGCCGCCAGCCATGCTTGTTGCGCCAGATCATCTGCAAGGGTCGGATCCTGCACGAGCTTCGACGCCACTTGGCGCAGCCAGCCCATTTGGGCTAACAGCTCGGCGTCGTCGTAAGGGCGAGTGGAAGATGAAGTGGTAGGTGAGGTAGTCATGGGCGTCGCAGGAGACAGGTCGCGCCGCCTTGGGAGTGTGACTGGAAATGCCAAAAAAACCGTGTGGTGCCCAGCGGAAGTGTGATTTTACGCGATTGCGAAGGGGATCCTTGAACTCTGCGGCAGGTGGTGCCTATACTCTTCCCCGACAACGCGTCGCGGGGTGGAGCAGTCTGGCAGCTCGTCGGGCTCATAACCCGGAGGTCGCAGGTTCGAATCCTGCCCCCGCTACCAATCAAGAGGCTGGTGCTTAGGCGCCGGCCTTTTTTTTCGACCTCTAGTGATACTGGCACCGCTGAGTGTGCACGATTTTTGGCCCCAACCCACGCGGAACAGGCCTACGTGGCCCCTGAGTGCAGGCGCTCTGCGAGCACGTGCAGTTTTTTGTGCTGCCAAGGGTCGGAAAAGCACCTGAGATTGACCCTAGGGTTGGGCCTGGCCAGCCCTCCGCGGAGCGGAACGGAGCTCCCAAGCCCATTCCGCGGCATGTGCGTCGGCGTTCGCGTCTCGAGAGGCGCCGTACATGTCTATGCGGCTCAGAATTTCGTGCACATTCGTCTGGGCCAGTATCGAGCGGTGGCCCTCCTGCGGCCTTCACCCCTCACCACCCTCCACCTCCAGCCCATCCTCAAACCTCCATCCCAACGCGAGGATGCCACCCGTGTCCCAGCGACCCAACCCGCCCGAAATTGTGCCGCCGAAACCCGAACCGGCCCCGCGGCCCATTCCGTCGTGGCCGGCGCCGCAACCTTCGCCCGAACCTACTCCCACATTGCCCGAGGTAACCCCGCCATGCACCCGCTCGATGGAATCACTGCCGCAGACTTGATGGAGACCGAGGTCTTGTCGCTCAGTCCGGGCGACTCGGTGGAGGACGCGATTCTCGAGCTCGAGGAGACCGGCATTGCCGGTGCGCCCGTGCTCGATGCAGGCCGGCATGTGCGGGGAGTGTTCTCACTCAGCGATGTGGCGCGCTTGGAAGCTTCCGTCGCAGCACAGCTCTTAGGTCAGCGCTCCGAGCGTGTCATGTTGCGTAATTCGGGGTTGGATGTAGAGGAAGACGAGGCGCAAGAAGACGAACTCATGTCCATGGATCATGCCAACACCGGTGTATCTGCGGGCGCGACAGTCGGTGAGTGGATGACGGCCGAGGTCGTCACTGTCAGCCCAGAAGCTACGCTCGTGGCGGTCTGCCGAGTGATGCAGACACATCGTGTGCACCGTGTCTTGGTAGTCGAGAAAGGCGAGCTGCGCGGCGTCGTTTCCACGATGGATATCGTCACCTGCCTCGCGCAAGCCTTGTAGTCGTCCGTTTTTCTTGTCTTGAATCAACTTGTCCAATTCTCATGACACATTCACGCGTCACGTTTAGCGGCTTGCCGCACAATGACCTCATTGCACGCATGTGCGAGCGCGAGCTGATCAAGTTGAAGCGCTACGCGCCGCGCTTGGTGGGCTGCAGTGTGCTTGTCACGCGCACCAACAACCGCCATCGCACAGGGCGTCGGCATGAGGTCCGCATTCGTGCACATTCGCCGCGCATCCTGGTCTCGGTGACGCGCATGCCCCGTGAGCATTCGGAAGCGGAGACTCTTGAGCTGGCGGTGCGCGAAGCCTTCGACCGCGCTCGGCGCCGGCTTCAGGACGCGGTTCGGCGCCTGCGGGGGGCCATTAAGGCCAAGTAGTGCGGGTGATGTGGTACGATCTCCGGCTCACATGAGCTTTGAACAACTGGGTCTGCAGGACGCGCTGGTGCGCGCCGTCATCGACAAGGGCTACACCGCACCGACGCCGATTCAGGCTCAGGCCATTCCTCCGATTTTGGAGGGTAGGGATGTGCTAGGCACCGCGCAGACCGGCACCGGCAAGACGGCGGCCTTCGCGCTGCCGATCCTGCACCGCTTGTGGCGTGGCAAAGGCTCGGCACCGCGCGCTGTGCCGCTGCGTTGCCTCGTGCTGTGTCCCACGCGCGAGTTGGCCACGCAGATTGGCGACAACTTTGCCGCGTATGCCAAGCACTCGGGCGTGTCGGGCACGGTCGTGTTCGGTGGCGTGGGCTACGAGCCCCAGCGTCGAGCACTGTCAAGAGGAGTTGACATCCTTGTCGCCACCCCGGGGCGTCTGATCGATCACATGCGTGAAGGGCTCGTGCACTTTGATGATCTCGAAGTGCTCGTACTCGATGAGGCAGACCGCATGCTGGACATGGGCTTCTTGCCCGCCATCAAGCAGATCCTCAGCAAGATTCCGCAGAAGCGGCAAACACTGGCCTTCACGGCCACTTTGCCCAAAGAAGTGACGGGCTTGCTCGATCGCATTCTGCGCGACCCCGTGCGCATCAGCGTCGCTCCGCCGTCGTCGACCGCCGAGCGTGTAGTGCAGGAAGTCTTCCTCGTCGACAAGGCACAGAAGGTCGACTTGCTGGTCGAGCTGCTCGAGCGTCCCGAAGTGCTCAACGCGCTTGTGTTCACGCGCACGAAGCACGGCGCCGATCGCGTGGTGAAGCGTTTGGAACGCGCTGGGATTCCCGCTGCAGCCATTCACGGCAACAAGTCGCAGAATGCGCGCGAACGCGCTTTGGAAGGCCTCAAGCGTGGCAAGGTGCGCGCATTGATCGCGACCGACATCGCCTCGCGCGGCATCGATGTGAAGGGGCTTTCGCATGTCATCAATTACGACATCCCGAACGAGCCCGAGACCTATGTACACCGCATCGGACGCACGGCGCGCGCGGATGCGGATGGCAAGGCCTGGTCCTTGGTGGAAGGCGGCGATCTGCCGCACCTCAAGCTGATTGAGAAGCACTTGAAG
>JBILXQ010000382.1:0-3292 GCA_044378375.1 Planctomycetota bacterium | reverse complement strand
GGCCTTGGCGACGGCCTCGTAGGTGATGTGCCCCTTGACGCAGTTCACTGCGGTACGCAGCTCCGGGCTTTGCTCAATGGCGCCCACGGGGCCGAGCTTGGCGAGCTTTTCCACCCACGGCAGCGTTGCGTTCGTCAGGGCCCAGGTGCTGGTGCGCGGCACCGCTCCCGGCATGTTGGCCACGCAGTAGTGCGTAACGCCATCGACCACATAGGTCGGCTTGGCGTGCGTGGTGGCCTCGACGGTTTCGATGCAACCGCCTTGGTCCACGGCCACATCGACAATCACCGAACCCGGACGCATCAGCTTGAGATCGGCACGCTTGATGAGCTTGGGAGCAGCAGCACCCGGAATCAGCACCGCGCCGACGAGCAAATCCGTTTCCGGCAGCAACTCGCGGATGGCGTAGGGCGTCGAGTACAGCGTCGTGCAGTTCGGCGGCAACACCTCGTCGAGGTAGCGCATGCGATCCAAGTTCACATCGAGGATGGTGACGTCGGCGCCGAGACCGGCCGCCATGCGCGCTGCTTGCGTGCCCACCACACCGCCACCGATGATCGTGACCTTGGCCGGACGCACGCCGGGTACACCACCCAACAAGATGCCCGAGCCACCCATCGGCTTCTCGAGGTACTTAGCGCCCTCTTGGATCGCCATGCGGCCGGCAACTTCGCTCATCGGCACGAGCAGCGGCAAGGTGCCGTGCGACTCGAGCGTCTCGTACGCGAAGCCATAGCTCTTGGTCTTCACCACACCGTTGGTGAGCGCCTTGTCCGCGGCGAGGTGCAAGTAGGTGAACAGCGTCTGCTCCGGGCGCATCATGGCCCACTCGGGCTTGAGCGGCTCCTTGACCTTGAGGATCAGATCGCAGCTACCCCACACATTCTTGGCCTCGGGCAGCAGCTTGGCGCCGGCCTTCTTGTACAGGTCGTCGGACAAACCCGAGCCTTCGCCCGCGGTGGCTTGCACGCACACTTCGTGTCCTTGCGACACGAGGCGGTCCACGCCTGCCGGAGTAAGGGCCACGCGGTTTTCGTTGTTCTTGATCTCCTTGACGACGCCGATCTTCACGTTGCGCACCTTGCGATTGCGGTCCTTGCGAGGAACTCCGATACTCCGGAGTTCGAGGGCAGAGAGTCTACGCAGCCGAGCCCCAGACCACAAAAGACTTGCATCCCTGCGCGGTACAGGTATCCTCTCTCGCCGAATCCTAGGGCGATTAGCTCAGCTGGCTAGAGCGCCACGTTGACATCGTGGAGGTCACTGGTTCGAGTCCAGTATCGCCCACCAAATACGACGAGCGAGGTGCTGCAAGGCGCCTCGCTCGTTGCTTTTGCGGTTGCTGCCTTACCAGCTCATGGACCAGCCCAGCCGCAGCTGAACGCCCCAGTCCATCCCGCGATCGCAAGGCGCCACCGAAAGCCCCCAGCGCGACTCGGGCCCAGTTGCATAGCTCAGGCCCACCGCCCCCGCCTCAAGATCCAAACTCCAATCCTGCCCGCCTGCCACGCTACGCTTGGCGGCCGGCAGGATCGAACGTTCCAGAGCACTCGCCGAGGCATCCCACAGCCCGCGCACATCCAACGGGGCTACATCGGCATCAAACGGCCATACTTGCGGTTCGGTGTGAGCCTGAGCGAGCAAGGGAAGCAGGAGGGCGGCGAGGGTCGTCATGGCAGTGTCCTTTGGTTGAGGTGCCAGCGGTTTCCTCCCGCTGACACCTGCCTGAACACGCCCGACGCCGGCGTCTAACCGCCCTTCTGGCTTTTCAGTTCCCCACCTACGGCAGCCACTGCACGGACAACCCGTTGGTCAGGTTGAAGCGTGCCGTATCCGTGCAATAGGTCGCGTTGGCGTCGCGATACCAAGCCTGGTAGGTGCGCGTACCACCCGTGGCCGGAATCGCACCGCGCACACTAATCGGCTGCGCGCCAACGGTGGGCCAGCTGGAAGCACCGTTCACATTGGTCGTGGTGCCCAAGCGGATGATGGCACCGGTCGCACAGCGCAAACCATCGCCGAAAGCTGTGCCGCTCGACTGAGTCGTGCCCTGGAAGTACAGCACGCTAGACGCGAGCGTCATGCCCGAGCCGGCGAGTCGCAGCGTGTCGTTCGACACAAAGGGCAAGCCCGTTGCAGTCAGTCGGGCCCCCTGCGCATTGACCGAGTTCCCACAGCCGTTGCCGGTCGCGCCGCTGTTGCCGCACGGACAAGCCACGCCAGTGCCATCCCCGAGGCAGTACGGGGTACCACCCGCTTGGCACGCATCGGGGATGCCGTCTTGGTTCGTGTCTCCTTGGCAGCTGTCAGGCACGAGGTTGCCGTCGCAATCGCTCGCACCGGCAGCCACATCACAACTGTCGATCACCCCATTTTGATTGCAGTCTTGCGTGGCGACCTCGCTCGGATCGTCAATGCCGTTGTCATTGCAATCGGCGAGGCGATGGAACAAATAAGCCGCGCCCGCGGACGGGGCCGAATTGTCGAACGGCGCGAAGGGACTGTTGTTAAAGGCGCTGTCCTCGCCAGGGGCACCCACGGCGAGTAAGGCGCCATCCATGTCCAGCGCGCCTCCGAAGTTGTCGCCGGCGTTGGTGTTCAAGGCTTTCAGGTAGCGCGCGTCGGTCCATGCGCCCGCGCTGTTGCGGCGCCACGTGTACACGGCACCTGCATCGAGAGCCGCATCGTTGGCAGGGTCACCTGACACACCGGTCGACGCGCCGTCTTCGTTAAAAGCCCCCACGGCCACCATGTCGGCCGAGATCGCGACCTCCCAACCGAAGAAGTCGAACGCGTCGCCTTGCGCCGGGCGCAACGTGGCTTCTAGCACCCAATCATTCGACAAAGGGTTGGTAGATGGGCGGTACACGTGTGCCGCGCCGGATTCGAGACCGGCCGTGCTGTCCGCGCCGGGTTCCCCGATGATGCACCGATTGCCGTCGATGTCTACATCGAGCCCGTAGGACGCACCGGTGGAACGCATGGGCGCAGAAAAAGACTCGCGCTCGCTCCACGCGCCTGACGTACTCGAACGCTCGAACAAGAAGGCAAGGCCCTCATTCTGAAAGACGGCGTCGGCATTTGGAGCTCCAACCAGCAAGCGGTTGCCCGACTGGGCTACGGCATAACCAAATTGGGCGCCGGCGCTGTTGATGGATGGCTTGATGTAGGCCTCCTGGAACCAAAAGCTCGTTCCCGAGCGGCGAAACATGTACACCGCTCCCGCCTCACGAGCCGAGTTGTCTCCTTGCGGTCCGTTGATACCCACAACACTGGAGTCCTCATAAGGAGC
>JBILXQ010000381.1:0-3294 GCA_044378375.1 Planctomycetota bacterium | reverse complement strand
GGACTTGCCACCCATCAGCAGGCAGATCGGTGCCTGCACGGAATCCAACACGCTCAGCGTGGAGTCCGGCGTGGTCGAGACGCCGTTATCCCACACGCGATGGCCACCGCACGAGCCCAAGTCCTCCAGCCGGTGGCTGGGCGCCGTGAGGGAGGGAATCGTCGCCGCGAGCGTCGCGGGCGCGACGCCAGCCAAGCGCGCCATCCCCAACGAGATGAGCGCATTCTTGCGCTGGAACACACCCGGCAGGCGCAGGTCGTCCACACGCCCCAATACCTCGCTGTCGAGCCGGAACTCGCCGCCGCGCAGGTTCAGCCCGCGCTCTGTGCTGGTCTCAAACCACGCATCGATGCGCTTGGCGTGCGGGCGCGTCCAACCGCGCGTGATCGGATCTTCGGCCGGCAGCACCGCCCAGCCACCGGTCGCATCCACCAAGTCGAGGATGTGTTCCTTGGCCTGACCATAGGCCTCGAGCGAACCGTGGCGATCCAAATGATCGGGCAGCACATTCACGCAGGTCACGGCCTCTACACGCGGCGGCGTGCCAAGGTGCGCCAGCTGTTGCGGTAGGTGTTCGAGCTGGTAACTCGAAAGTTCCAACACGACGCGTTCGTCCTCGTGCATGCCCTCGGCGCTTTCCACCAAGGACCGTCCGATGTTGCCGCCCAGGTGCGCGCGACCAAAACCCGCGGCCAACAACTGGTGCAACATCGTGCTGGTCGAGCTTTTGCCTTGCGTGCCTGTGACGCAATACACGCGCGCTTGGCAGCGCTCCAAGAACAGCGCGGTCTCACTGGTGATCAAGCTGCCGCGCTGGCGAGCGTACTGCACCCAAGCGTTCTTGGGATCCACCGCCGGATTGACGACCACGGCCTCCGCGCCATCAAAATGCTCGGCTGCGTGACCGCCCAAGCGCAACTCCATCGGCAGCCCATCCAGCATCGCAATCGCAGCTGCAAGATCCTGAGCGTTACGCGTGTCGGTGATGGTCACCTGCGCTCCCGCTCGCGCCAAATAGCGCGCAGCAGCCGCGCCTCCGCCAAAGAGGCCCAACCCCATGACCGTTACGCGACGGCCCTTCCAAGAGTGTGTCTGCATGGTGTGCGTCAAGGTGTAGGAGTCGTGGGCGGCACCGTCGAAGGGCGCGGCCCCGCGGGTTCGGCGCGGCGCAAGGATTCCGCGCGCAGCAGCACGGCTTCCAAGTCGGGCGAAGAGATCTCGCCTTCCCGCACGGGTTGCAGCGCGCAGGTTTCGATGCGCACATCGCTCCAGCCGTAGGGGAAGATCACTTCGGTCAAGAGATCCGCAGGGAAATCCGCGTACCACGGCGGTTCGAGTTTCAGCACGCGCGCGTAGGGCAAGTAGCCGGCCTTGTAGAGCGTGATGCGCCGCGTGCCGTACGAATCGAAGTTGGTCTCGTAGGGAGTCGTGCCTACGACTTGGTTGTCGAGGCGCACGATGGCGCCTTCAGGCTCGGAGCGAATGACGAGCTTGCGCTCTGCCGCGCACGAAGCGCAGGCGAGTGCAGCGACTCCGCAAACAGCGAGTCGGAGAGCAACGGTAGCGGAAGCAGGGCGCACGCCGTCCGTTGTAGAACTCCCCACTTGCAGTAGCAAGGTTGGCGGAGAGAGAGGGATTCGAACCCTCGGTACCTTTGCAGGTACACCGCCTTAGCAAGGCGGCGCGATCGGCCACTCTGCCATCTCTCCGCGCAAGTGGGGCGAGGAGAATACCCGCCGACCGGCGCGCGGGGCAAGCCCCAGTCAGCGAGACCGGCCCTTTAGTAGGCCGTCGCGCGGGCCTGGACAAAGCTGTAGAAGAAGACCGCGTTAGGGTCGTGAGCCACGATTTGCAGCTCGGTTTGCATGCCGCGCACAGTAGCGGGCTTGACCTTGCCGGCCTTTTGCAGGCCTGTGGCTCCCGACAGCAGCAGGTCCGTCCAGTACTGCAGGAATTCTGCGCGCTCGCCCGGGGTGCGGTTGTCGAGGTGGATCGGCCGCACATCGCACACAATGTCGCGGAGCCCCACGGTTTGCAGCAAATTGCCGAGCTTGGCACCCACGAACGGGTCGCCGCCCAAGGCAATTTGGTGCTCGTTGAAGGCCTTCCAGTAGTCGAGCGTGTGCGGGCTGTACGGTTCGAGGAAGAAGGTCGCGTTGAGCACCTCGGTCACCACGATGGGTGAGCCCGGGCGCAGCACGCGCCGCGCTTCGGACAACACGCTGGTGGGATCGGACACATGCTCCAAGATCCAGCACAGGAAGGCGGCGTCGAAACTATCGGCATCGAAGCCGAGCTTGAGCGCATCGCCCACGTGCAGTTCCCAGCGGCGCTTGGCCCACGGCAAGCCGTGCAAATGCTTGGACGCCCGCTCGAGATTGGTGCCCGAGGCATCGACACCCGTAATGTGCAGGTCCGGGAACCGGCGCAGCAAAATGTCGGTCTGCGCGCCTACGCCGCAGCCGATTTCGAGCATGCGCCGCGAGCGTCGGAAGGGCAGCCCTTCATGCACGCGGTGCTCTAGGAAGCGCGCTTGGTGATAGAGACGGTCCTGCTCTTCGTGCGTGAAACCGTGCAAATACCCGGTGGTTTCGCGCTTGGTCTTGTTGGCCATGAGCTTCGCTACCTATTTAGAGCGCGTGCTCTTGCAGAGCTTTCAACGGCACCACATCCAAAGTGGCTTCGTGTGTGGCCGCCAAGTCCACTTTGGGCGCGCAGCCTGCGACGTAGGCTTCGTACCAGCGTCCTGCACACAAGCACCATTGGTCGCCGGGCTTCAAGCCTGGGAAACCAAAGTGCGGGGCGGGCGTCGACAAGTCGTTGCCGCGTTGCTTGGAGAAGGCCAGAAACTCAGCCGTCACCTGTGCACACACAGTATGCACGCCATGGTCATCCGGCGCGGTGTCGCAACAACCGTTGCGGAAAAAACCGGTCAGCGGTTCCTTGGAACAGGTCTTCAAGTCGCCGCCCAACACATTGCGGCCGCGCATCTGCGCGTTATCGGGCTTTTGGATCATGATCGAGTGGCGGAGGCGGAAGGATTCGAACCCTCGATGCCTTGCGGCATGGCGGTTTTCAAAACCGCTGCATTCAGCCACTCTGCCACGCCTCCGTGCAGGGGCAAGGAGGATAGTCAACTCTAGGGCGTAGGTGGTAGAGGATCGGGCCCGGAAGTGTCCGTGCGTACCGCTTCTAGCACGCTTTCCGCCACGCGCACCGGCGCCTTGGCCCTTAGAGCGAGTGCAATCGCATCCGAAGGTCGAGCATCGACCTCGCAGAGCGCCGCCGGCGTGC
>JBILXQ010000380.1:0-3298 GCA_044378375.1 Planctomycetota bacterium | reverse complement strand
CGGCGCGCGCCTACGAGCGTGTTCTGCCAAGGCGTTTTGACATCGTGCTGCTGGATCCTCCGGCCTTCAGTCGCAGTCCATTCGGTGCGGTGGATGTGGAACGGGACTATCCTTCCTTGGCGAAGCCCGCCTTGCTCGCTTTGGAGGCTGGGGGCTTGTTGCTGGCCACCAACCATGTGGCGGGAGTCTCTCGCGCGCAGTTTGCCGCTACTTTGGCCCGCACGGCAGAGAAGTGTGGTGTGGTGCTCCAGTCCATCGAGATCCAAGGTGCGGATGAGGACTTCCCGACTCTTGATGGGGAAGGACCCTTCAAGCTGGCTCTCGTCCGCCGGTCCTAAGGCGTATAGGCTGTTGCTATGGATTGGTCGCGCTGGCACGCAGGCCTGTTGTCCGCCGTTGTGGTGGCTGCGTGGCTTGCTGTAGGTTCCGATGCTGTCTTGCGTCCGCCTGCGCAACGCGATTGGGCTGCGGAACGGCGTCCAGCGCCTGTGGCACCCCAGATGCCGCGCAAAGCAGCGGATTGGTCGCGTCTACCCGCCAAACTTGAGTCGTGGTGGAGTGATGCTATCGGCGGACGCGAGTGGCTCTTGCGCCAGCGTTCGATGCTGCGCGTCAGCCTCGATCTATCGCCTGGCGCGTGGATTGAGAGTGGTGATGAATGGCTTTGGTACCAAACACCGGAGGCTCTCGCTGCGCGGCGCGGCACGCGGCCCATCAGTACAGCCGAAGCCGCACGCTATGCCGGCACGCTCAAAGCTGCGCATGCGTTGTGTGCACGCGTGGGCGCGCGCTACGGCTATGTGATTTGCCCTGACAAGGAAACTGTACATGCGGAGCGCGTCCCCGCCGCTACGCAAGCAATTGGCCCTACGCGGCGTGAGGAGTTTGCTACCGAAGTGGCGGCCTTGGCGGGTGTAGCTGTCTTGGACCTTTCGCCTGCACTGCGTGAGGAAACGGCCTACGACACGGATTCTGATCCTGTGTACTTTCGCTACGGCACGCACTGGACTCCGCGTGGTTCGTGGCGTGCAGGTGTGGCCACGCTGACATGGATGGCCGAGCAAGCGGGCACGCCACCGCCTCAGTTGCCTACGCGCGCTGAGTTGTGGCGACCGTCGCTAGCCCAGCAGCATCACGACAGTTGGGCCGGTCCTTTGCATCTAGAGGGCTGGTTGCACGAAGCTGTACCCGATGCCGCCCCGCAAGGTGGATGGACTTGGCGCATCGAGTCTGAGGGTGCTGGCACACAGCGTTTTGTGCGTCGCGAGGCTACAGGTCCGAAGATCATCTTGTGTGCTGATTCGTTTGGCCCGTATCTCGCTCCGTGGCTAGCGATGCATGCACGCGAAGTGCTGGTCATCGCAGCTCCCAGCTTGTCATTGGAGCTGTTGGAACAAGAGCGTCCCGATTGGGTGTTGCATGCAGTTGTGGAGCGACAACTGGCGTTTGGGCCACCCGCGGTGCGTGCACCGGTGCGGGTGCTGGCCGAGTCCGAGTGGCGAACCGCTCGCAGTGTCGCTAGTGCGGTCCTGACTCCAGACGCCGTCACCACACGCGGTGAGGCGCGCACGAGCCGCGTCGACTCTGGACTGCAGCTGCACTGCGGAACGAATCCTCTGGATGCTGTGGTGGTTCGCTTGCCGCGGCGCACGCAGCCTTGCGTGCTGGCACTGTCGTTGGACGCGAGCCAAGCCAGCACAGTGCGCGTTGCGTGGCGCGGAACTTCCGATCCCGACTTCTTGCGCTTGCGTTCTCATGCAGTTGCACTCGTTGCAGGGCGCAACCACATCGGACTTGAGTTGCCTGAGGGAGAGCTACAAGGTGACATCCTCCTCAGCGGCAGGGACCTGCATTGTGTGCTGCAAGCCGTCGAATGGCGCGAGCTCGCACGATGAGGGGGACGCTGCTTTTTCTGGCAGCGTGCGGCTGCATCGTTGTCGCACCAGCCTTCGATGCAGTTGTGCTTGCACGCAAGCAGCGCCTAGCCGGTCCGCACGAAGGCCGAGCGCTGCAGCCGTGGCCATGGCATGTACCGCAGTCGCATCTTGCTCAATGGCCGGCACAGATAGAGGACGCGTACGCCGATCGCATGGGCCTGCGCGATGTGTGGATCGCTGCGCGCAATACCGTGCGCTACGAGCTGTGTGGTGTGTCTCCTGATACCAAGGTGATTTTCGGTCCTGGGGAATGGCTGCACCTTCCGGACTCGACCTACACAGAGTTCGTCGGACGCAGTCCTCTAACCGATGAGCACTGGTCACGCCTAGCCGATGATTTCGCTCTGCGATCGCAGGCCCTTGCTGAAAAAGGCGTGCGTTACCTAGTCGCCATCGCACCCGACAAAGAAACGCTCTATCCAGAGACAGTGCCATGGCCTTGGAATGCTGGGCGCGATGCGTTGTTGGAGCGCTACACGCAGGAGTTGGCGCTGCGTGGCGTTGCGCAGATCGAGTTGCTGCCGCCCTTGCTGGAGCTCAAGCAGGACGACCCGGCTCGCGCCGCGTTGTATTGGCGCTGGGGCACGCACTGGAGTTCGCTTGGGGCGTGGGCTGCTGCGAATGCACTGCTGGAGGCGTGGTCGCAGACACATCCCGCCGTGCGACCGCTACCGCGTGAGGTATTGCACATGGTGCCGGCTGGGCCTACGCGCGTGGATTGGTGGGCCTCGCGGCTGTACTTGGAGCACTTGCATCCTGCTCCCACGCACGAGTGGTTGCCGCAGGCTCCCCACGCAACATCGCCTTCGTATGGGCTCGCTGAACGCGTTGTGCGCGCCTCTACACACACTAATGCGCAGCTACCGAAGGTCCTCGTGGTGCACGACTCCTTCGGTCCTGCACTCCAGCCGTTTTTGGCAGAGGGCGCACGCGAGTTGCGCATGATTTGGGACACGGCGTTGTTTGAGACGGAGGTGGACCGCTTCAAGCCAGACATCGTGGTGCAGGTCTACGCAGAGCGTCGCTTGCGGCAGGCTGACCTGCCGTGGGTGCCCGCTGCGCAAGCAGTGACGATGGACGACTACGCGCGGCTGCCTGTGGTCGAGTGGAGTGCAGCGCGAGGAGAAACAGCCTTGCGTCGCTTGCGTGGAGCGCCTGTAGCGCATGATTCACAGGCTTGGATTGCAGCGTCCGGCACCGATGTGATCGAGCTCCCCGATGGTTGGCGCTCGCCCTCTGCGTTGCGGGCGCTGCGTGTGGATTGGAACAGCAGCGCACCAGTGCGTTTCGCCTTGCTGGCGTCCGCAACACCTGACAGCGAGTACGACCGCGCGGATCTGCGCTTTGTCGAACGAGAGGCG
>JBILXQ010000379.1:0-3306 GCA_044378375.1 Planctomycetota bacterium | reverse complement strand
CCACCAACACGCAAGCATTGCCGCCACCACTCGGCTCATCATCACGACGCTCGCCACGATCACCGGCGCCTCGAAGATGACCAAAGACGGTGTAGCCACCAACCCCTTCGCGCCGCAGCAAGCGCAGCAACTCCGGGACTTCCGGGCTATCGACGACAATCTCGATGCGCTTGACGGGCTGCATGTCAGGTCCAGATGCGCTGGATCGCCCCCATGTAGAGGGGCAAGCCGACGACGATGTTGAAGGGGAAGGTCAACGCCAACGCCATGGTGACATACAGCCCGGGGTTTGCTTCGGGCAACGCCAACCGCAACGCGGCAGGAACAGCAATGTAGCTGGCGCTGGCGCACAGCGCAGTGAAGAGGAGCGCATCACCAGGGTTCAGGTTTAGCCAGCGCGCCACCAGAATGCCGAGCGCGGCATTCGCTAACGGCACCAGCATGGCAAACGCCACGGGAAAGAGACCCAACTCTCGCAACGCGCCCAAGCGTCGCGCGCTAACGATGCCCATGTCCAACAAGAACAAGCACAGCATCCCGCGAAAGATGCCGTCCGTAAAAGGCGACAAGGCCTCCTTACCGCTGGTTCCTGTTGCGTACCCGATGACAAGTGCACCTGACAGCACCAACACGGAACCGTTCGCAAACGAATCGCGCAGCAGGTGCGACCAACCTGTGCCCACGCCCTCGTTCCCACCTTGCTGAGAATCACCACCCGCGCGGCGCGCCAGCAAGATGCCGATCACAATGGCCGGCGATTCCATCAAGGCCATCGCCGCGACCATGTAGCCACTGGATGGAAGCCCGAGCTGCGCCAAAAAGGCCGTCGCAGCGATGAACGTCACCGCAGAGATGGAACCGTAGGTGGCGGCAACCGCAGCCGCATTCGCGCTATCTAATCGGCGGCGCAAGATGGCGTAGGTCCACAACGGCACGAAGATCGCCATGCCGACCGCAGCCGCGAGCGTGCCTAGTACCTGTCCGCCCAATCCGCTCTCATGGAGCTCAGTGCCGCCCTTGAAGCCGATCGCCAGCAAGAGATACAGCGAGAAGAACTTGGGCAACGGCTGAGGGATCTCAAGATCCGACCGCAAGAAGTGCGCCACCATGCCGAGCGCGAAGAACAGCACCGGCGGGTTGAGCAAGTTGGAGGCGACGAGTGTCAGGTCCATGACATGCGTTCGGCCCGAGACTCTAGCGTCCGAGTTGCTAACGATCTCACCCTGTGGGCTGAATACTCCTCACCGTCTGTAAGCTAAGCGTTTAATGCGGCGTGCGACTACCTGCTGCAGACGTCGGTCACGACAAGGACCGCTCATACCTATCAAAGCAGAAGTCTGTCCAGTTTACTTGACACATGTCCTTGAGGAAGGACTATTGCCCAGCGCGTCAGCTGTCGCGCGTCATGCGAAAGACCAAGGCTGGCTCGCTCGGCTTGTCTGACGAGGTAGCGAGCGACTCGACGGTCAACACCAAGGTCTGTGCGTCGACGCGCTCGTAGGTCACGCGCGCCAATGACCCTGCTGCTGCACGCTCCGCATCGGCCACGGGCACGAAGCTGGCGCGCTGGCCCACCAACGACTCCAACTGGAGAGTCATCGGCTTGGCCCGGCGGGGGTCGGTGTCAAAATTTCCATGCACATGGATCTGGCGCAGGATCACACCTTCTTGCGTCGCGACGATCTGCGTGAACTCGTAGAACGGCGTGGCGCCATTGCCCAGGACGCGCCGGAACGACCCCAACACCGCCTTACCGCGCGGAACGCTCCAGCTCTCTTCGATGACCGCGCCGTTCGGCTGCTCCAGCGTCCATGTGCCCGTCAAAAAGCCCAATCCAGAGATGGCGCTATCCGCATCTACCGACCGCGTAGTGGTCGTTGCACAGGCCGACAGGAAGAGAGCGATCAGTGCGAGCGCCAACGATGCGAGCTTCATGTAAGGGACTCTACCACGATAGGTATGGGGTAGCGTCTGAGCTGGAAGGGCGCGTAGGATGGGTCCATGCCCATGAAGGACCTGGACATCGGGCGGACGCAGAAGCTGCTGTCGCGCATTATGGAGTTCGAACTGGCCGGTGTGGTGCGCTACACGCACTACTCGCTGATGGTGACGGGCCCCAACCGCATCCCCATCGTGCAGTTCATGAAGGCGCAAGCAGCGGAGTCGCTGCTGCACGCTCAACAGGCAGGCGAGCTGTTGACTGGTTTGGGTGGGCACCCGACCTTGCAGATCGCCGAGATCGACGAGACCTACCGGCACTCGATGCGCGACATCTTGGAGGAGAGCGCGGCCCACGAATCACGCGCGCTGACTCTATACAAGGAGTTGCTGGATGTGGTCGAGGACTCCAGCGTGTACCTGGAGGAGTTCGCCCGCACCCAGATTGCGGCCGAAGAGATGCACTCCTTGGAGTTGCGCAAGATGATGCGCGATATCGGGGTTGAGGATACGGGGCACCCGTTCCACACCCATCACGACGAGCCCAAGAAGCGCAAGCGTCGGAAGTGAGACCTGTTTGGCGGTGAATGCCCTTCCTTGGCCGTTGCTCTGAAAGGAGCACGCTTGACCAACGCTTGGCGTCGGCATGAACCATCACCTGAGCTTGCCACGCCGAGAGTTCTTGCAGCTGTCCGCCACAGCGCTGGCCGCTGCTTGCACTTCGCGCACGCCTACCATGCCGACCCTACCTGAGATGCCCGTGGTGTTCGTGTCGCACGGAGCACCGACGATGGCGCTGGATCCTTTGGCGCGGCGCGACTTCCAGGCCCTCGCGGCAGGCCTGCCGCGCCCGCGCGCCATCGTTGCGTTGTCGGCGCATTGGTTGGATGCACCGCTGACCATCGGCACGACCTCGACGCGAGCACTGCTGTATGACTTCAGCGGCTTTCCCGCGGAGCTGAACCAAGTGCAGTACGCGGCTCCTGCTGCCGCGGAGGTGGCTACGCGCGTGCAAGCGTTGGTGCCCAAATGCGCACACGCAGCACAACGGCCTTGGGATCACGGTGTGTGGACGCCGCTGGTGCACATGTATCCGGCTGCAGATGTGCCGGTGTTGCAGTTGTCTGTGCCTTGGCGTTGGTCCCCCACGCAACTGCACCAACTCGGCGCGCAACTGGCGCCCCTGCGTCAAGAAGGTGTGCTGCTCTTGGCTAGTGGTGGCATGGTGCACAACCTGCGGGAACTGGACTGGACGCACGCAAGCGCACCGGCCACATGGGCCACTGACTTTGAAGCGTGGACACGCGAGCAGTTGCGCACGCACCAGCACGACACCTTGTTGGCGTATCGCGAGCGCGCACCCGGCTT
>JBILXQ010000378.1:0-3316 GCA_044378375.1 Planctomycetota bacterium | reverse complement strand
CAATTGGCTCACGACGGTGCTGCCTTGGGCGCGCAACCAGATCATGCGCCCGCCTGTGCGCCGGCGCAGCCAGCTGAACACGCTGACATCGGCAAACTGGCCGATGGCGAAGGCCACCAAACTCGCTAGCGTGATGGTCCATGTGGTCCCAAACGCCAGCGCATAAGCTGCGTGAGCCGTTGCCGCATCCACACCTGGAGTGAAGCTCACCGTGGGTGCGGCTGCCGCGCCTAGGGCGATGGGCTGCAGCACAAGGTTCACTGCAATCGCAAGCCAAGTAAAGGTGCGCACCACGCGCTTGCCAAAGTACTCGTTGACCACATCCGTCAGCACGAAGGTCAGCGGGAAGGCCAGGATGCCGGCTGTGGCAACAAAGGTCTCCCCTTCCAAACCCAGATCGCGCGGACGCAGACCGAACAGCGTGAACTCCCACAGCTTGGCGCCAAACAAGTTGGCGGCGACGAAGAAGCCTGTAAAGAGAGCTAGACACGCAAGCAGCAGTGTCTCGCGCTTCGAGGACGGTTCACTCGCTTGCATGAACGCCTCTGTAGCACCGAACGAGGGTCAGTAGCAACTGAATCAAAAGGCAGGCGGCGGCGGCAGGTCGACATTCGGCCGCATGGCCGTGCTAGCTGCCACGGGTGCGACCGTTCTCATCGACGGCAACGGTGCCGCAGGCATGGCCGGTTCTTGGACCGCGGCCTCGGCCGCATCGAAGAGCTGATCCCAACCGGCATCATGCGCTTCGTGCACAGCCTCGGTGCCTTGCGTGGGCAATGCGGCCTTCATCTCCGCCAGCAACACCTTTTCAATCCAGCGACGGTTCGTCTGCACCGAACCGACCACCGGCAGGATGGTCAAGTCCGTCGTCGCCGCCATCTCGCCGAGCACATCAGCCGCCACCATGCCAGGCATGGCGATCGTCAACACGCTGTTGCTGCGCGCCAAAGGCACGAGCCCGTGGTGGGCCAAGAACTGCAAGTCGAGGTCTTTGCGCGCCGCCGGATCCGGATCGATGATCTCCACCGTCACGAACGGCAGGTTGTAGACCTCACACACAACGCGCGACAGCTCCCAATCCGAAACGAGGCTCGAGTTGACGAGCACTTCGGGAAAGGAGCCATGGCCGTTCTCGGCGATGTGCAGAGCCTCTTCGACCTTCTTGGCGTCGCAGAGACCGCGTTCGACGAGCGCCGAGGCCAGTCGGGGATGTTCAAGCCGTTGACTGTGCTTCACGCTGGGTGGTGTATCGACGCCCAGCGCGGTCTGGCTGCAGAGCAGAGTGCGGAAAACTTTTCCGCACCCGCACGCACCAGCTTGTCCAACGGGGTTTACACGTCCAGGTTCGTGACCTCGAGCGCGTGATCCTCGATGTACTTGCGGCGATCGACCACATCCTCCGACATCAGCGTGGTGAAGATGCGATCGGCCTCGATCGCGTCCTCGACTTGCACCAAGTAGAGCTTGCGCCGTGAGGGGTCCATGGTCGACTCCCACAACTGATCGGCGTCCATCTCGCCCAGACCTTTGTAGCGTTGAACGTCGATGTCGCCTTGCGCGCTCTTACGCACCGCAACGCTTAGCTCAACCGGCGAACGGCAGACCACGGCTTCCTTGCCACCGGCCACTTGCCAATCGATGGCATCGCGGAAGGACACGCCCTTGGATTCCAGACTCGTCAACGCACGCGCCACATCGTCCGCATGCGTGACATGCGCTGTGACCACATCAGCTTCATCACGACCAACCGGCGATTGCGGGCCGTCGTGCAAACGCAAAGCGCCACCATGCAACCCGCGCTGCAGCTCGACGAAGTTCTGCTGTTCGACGAGCGAATCGAACCAGTGATCCACACCGCCCACGCGCGCCCAATGCGTCGGCAAACGCGTTCCATCAAAGCGCGCCAGCCATGCGTCCGCGCTTACGCGCGTCCACGACGGCAACGCCTCGCGAGAGAGATCCTCGACACGCCGCAGGTCCTCGCAGATCTGGCGCAGCGGGGCACCTTCGAAGGCCCGGCCACCCTTCTCATCCACTAGGGACAGCGACTCCACACCACGCTCGATCATGATGCGCTTCAACTCCGCATCCGTCGTGACATAGCGCGAGCCCTTCTTCGTCGTCAGCTTGTACAGCGGCGGCTGCGCGATGTAGAGGCGCCCTGCATCGATAATCGGGCGCATGTGGCGGAAGAAGAAGGTCAACAGCAACGTACGGATGTGGCTACCGTCCACATCGGCGTCGGTCATGATGATCGTCTTGCCGTAGCGCAGCTTCGACATGTCGATCTCATCGCCGATCCCGATGCCGAGCGCGAGAATGATCGTCTTGATTTCCGAATGGCCGAGCATCTTGTCGATGCGCGCCCGTTCAACGTTCAGGATCTTGCCCTTGAGCGGCAAGATCGCTTGGAAACGACGGTCGCGTCCGCCTTTGGCAGAGCCACCTGCAGAGTCACCTTCTACGAGGTAGAGCTCCGACTCTTCGAGGTTGTTGCTCTGGCAATCCGCGAGCTTGGTCGGCAAGTCGCCCGAAGCCAAGGCGCTCTTGCGCTGGACCAACTCGCGCGCCCGGCGCGCTGCTTCGCGTGCTTCGGCTGCACGCACGGCTTTTTGAACCAGAGCCTTGGCGATGGCCGGGTGCTCTTCGAGATACACCTCGAGATAAGGCGCCACCACGCCGTCGACGATGCCAGCGACTTCGCGGTTGCCGAGCTTGTCCTTGGTTTGGCCTTCGAACTGCGGCTCGGGCACCTTGATCGAAAGGATCGCCGTCAAGCCTTCGCGGAAGTCATCGCCCGTCGGCATCTCGTCGCCTTCTTTGACGAGCTTGCTCTTCTTGATGAAGGTCGATAGCGAACGCGTCAGAGCCGTGCGCAAGCCCTGGATGTGTGTGCCGCCACCGTGCGTGTTGATGTTGTTGACGAAGCCATGCACCGTCTCCGTGAACGCATCGGTGTATTGGAAGGCGACTTCGACTTCGTACTCGCGATCGGGGTACTGCTCGGTGGTCGCGATCTTCTGCACATGCACCACGTCCGGCGTCAGCAATTTGCGCTCGCGGTTGATGTGTGCCACGAAAGCCTGCAAGCCTTCGGGGTGGTGGTAGGTTTCCTTTTGGCCGGTGCGCTCGTCTTCCAGCGTGATCGTCACGCCGCGCGTGCCCATCAAGTACGACAACTCGCGCAAGCGCGTGGCCACGCGCGTCCAGTCGATCTCTGTGGTGGTGAAGATCTGCGCGTCCGGCTTCCAGGTCACCGTTGTGCCGCGCCGATCGCTGGCACCCAACTCCTTGAGCTGCTTCTTCGTATCACCAC